>NZ_JH114158.1:29649-43300 GCF_000224595.1 Prevotella sp. C561
CGTCTTTTAGAAGCCAAAAAGAGCATGTATTGGGTTTGAGATGTACAAAAATAATTTACAAACATGATTTAATAAGGGAATAAGCAGGTTATAGACGACAGATAGACATCACACCTAATTACATTTATCGTATAGTTTACCCCCCTCCTTATAAAACAATCTTATTGGAGGTAAGCTTACCATGTATATGGATTAATCTCATTCTTTTAACAATCTACACATTTAACGGAAGAACTATAAATAAGGGACTTCCTCAAAGCTATATGCCACTAACTCATTTCAAGACAATTCTAAGAAAAATACTTGAAAGCCGTGATCTATTCATATCCGGATATATGTCAACGATTTCATTAGCCTCCTCATAGCCTCATCGACAGCCCTTCCTCTATAACCATATCCCCTCTTTGAACCCTCTACACCAGCTTTCCACTATTTCTGTTCATTCTTATTTGGCACAGCGAGTCCGTCATTTACCTCTCCAGTTAGTACTATCAGCGAAGCCTTATATTTCCCTTTTGGAATCCTATCTATCACCGCCTCCCTATATCCAGTAGGTAAGAGACCACCCGGAAGCCATAGTACATTCGCCCCAACCTCGTTTCCCGACGCCATTCTCAACCTCAGTTTCTTTGGTTTAGGAATGTCAATTCTTACCAACACCCGATGTTTCCATGCCCCAGAAGGGATTCCCAACTCATGTTCAATACATGATAAGTCACCATGACTCTTTGTCAAGACGCTATCCATCTCAGCCTTTGTCATAATAAACTGACTGTTATCAGCTTTCCCGATAGAGTCACCATCGTATCGTTCTAACATCGCTTTAGAAACGATACAAGAAGCACCACCCTTAAAGTACTTTAGGTGTCGCCTGATATATCTGCGTTTCAAATAGCTTTCTGGGGCAGGTCGTTTACCCTTAGGAATATTCAGTATGCTTATTCTCGACATCCCCCTACGAAAGTATTTATCTACGAGACTTGCTTTATTAGCATAATAATAAGCGGTAACTTGCCTATCTGTATTCTTCCCAAAGGCCTCCGTTGCTGAAGAATCACGCACCGACAGACACCGTGCTGTGTCTTGAATTGACGTGTATTGGCCATACACTGGCTGTCCCAACCCCACGAGGAAAAGGAGAAACGACATTAAACTCCGAAACAATCTTTTATTACTCATACCTATCTGATACACTTTTTTATCCTATAACACAAATCCTTCACAACCCCTCTGAACACACAAGAAGAACTCTTCTCATCAAAGACACCTTCTTCTTAGACCGCATACTATCTCGCTTAAAAATTATTCTTACGATAATGAACAACCTTACCCTGTTGGTCTGTTACAATGGTTAACGTCCGTACCCTGCGACAACCAGACATACGATAGACGTTATAAGCTGTATTTGGCAGCAATGGCAGACGATGAAGTAACAACGTATCGTCATGCAAAACAACACGGCAACAGGCGGGGAGATTATTGATATCAAGGACAGATGGATTGTAACTATCATACCAAAAGGCGTGTATATTCTTATTATAAATGACAGAGAACTTATCTGCAGCATCTTCACTGCTAAAGTTTAAGCCCCCTCCACAGACACAGCCCTCCTCTACAGAGAAAGTCTGCTCCCGTAGATTAAAACGAAGACCATCACCATCATAACATCCATGCATAAACAACAAGACAAACTCTATCAGTAGTGTCGAGACAAACACCGTGATAACTAAGGTCCTTGTTATTCTTATCTTTCCTCTCATCATCACCCTTTTAGCAGATTAACCGTTGTGCTAACGATATGAAAAAAATCAATGCGACAGCTATGTGCGACATTGACTCTATGGTTAGGGACGCTAATATTCCGTTTTATCCAGCTTCTCATCCCACAGCTGAAACACCTTTATCGCCTCATCACGCAGCAGTATTTCAGATGGTTTCTTGCGATACTGCGGTGCAACCTCTATCTCTTGATAGATGAAATCATCATCAAATCCGATGTTAGCAGCGTCCTTTCGGTCGTTAGCATAGTAAATCTTATCGAGATGCGACCAATAGATAGCACCCAAGCACATAGGACAAGGTTCGCAAGAGGTATAGATGTCACAGCCTGAAAGGTCGAATGTACCCAGCTTCTGACAGGCTTTACGGATAGCAGATACCTCTGCGTGTGCCGTTGGATCATTCTGAATCGTTACACCATTACTACCTTCTGCGATGATCTCACCCCTTCGAGCAATAACAGCCCCAAATGGTCCGCCACCATTACGTACGCTATCAGCTGAGAGCTCGATGGCCCTTCGCATTAAAGCTTCGTTCGTCATATCTTTTAATCTGTTCTTATCTTTCATTTATCTTCCTCTCTTATCTGTCGATAGATACGGTCGAATACTTTTCTTAATGCCGTTTCGTCATCTATCGTCTTACGTATCGTCTCAAGATTCTTAGCATTCGGAGAACCTGGTATCCATAGCCTCAGATAACCAGAACGCCCATATTTCTCCTTCATGTGATCACGGAAACGCAGCCACATATCGTTATCGTCCTTCTCTGGATAGTTCTCTATCCCAAAGAGAATGGCACGAGAGAAGACCACCTCTGGCTCGAGGTCGCGATCAGCCTCAGCCACAATCTTCCCATAGATACTACGTGGAACCCGCGAACTGCTGGCACGATGGTCCTCAACAGCTTCCTTCATAATCTTTATCTGTTCGGTAGAGAACCATTTACGAAGGCGTTGGTCAGCAACGAGAATCTTACCACTCGTGAGATGATGGATGGCCCGTGGACCCTCCATACCAAGGTCGTGATAGGCCGCAATGACATAGACCATATTCACGTCGGCACCTGTCACGGCTGCTAAAGCAAGCGAACTCTTAATGACACGTTGTACATGTCCGAGTCCATGACTCCGTCCGAAGTCATTGTATCGTGGAAGTATCTGACGTTCCACAAAGGTCATTATTTCAAGATTGGGTTGTTGCATTGTTGGGTGATGGGTGTTGGGTATTGGGTGATAGGTGTTGAATGTTGGGTGATGATGAATGGAGATGGGTGGGTGATGGGTGTTGAATGTTGGGTGATGAGGAATGGAGTTGAAGGGTGAGGGGTGTTGAATGTTGGGTGATAAGGAATTGTGATAATAACAGGTGGGGTTTGGCGGGAGCATTTTACATGCTAACGATTGCTATTGCGGTTGCTATTCCGTAGAGCAGCATGTTACGGGCTGTCTGTGCCAAGATGGTGTTCAGCTCTTTGCCCCACTTTATCTTCTTCATTCGCATGGCTGTCTTGTAATGCAAGAAACTATAGGGTAGGAAGAGAATGAACAAGAATAAGAAGGTGAGAAGACTACCGCTCTCCCCTGAAAAGAGAAGAAGAAGCAGCTGAAGGTAAGCGACAAGCCCTAAAGCTAAGTAGAGCCTTTCTGCCCTTCCCTCACCTATTCGTACGATAAGTGTTATCTTTCCGTCACGTTTATCGTTCTCGCTGTCACGATAGTTATTGACAACAAGGAGGGTATCTATCACACATCCGCATATAACTCCCGACATAATCACTTGAAGACAAAGGGCTTGTGAATGATTGGGCAGGATGACGTAGGTCGTAAAGACTACTGGGATGATACCAAAGAAGACTAATACCAGTACGTCTCCTAAACCTAAATAAGAGAAATAAGTGGTATAGAGAAAAGCGAAAAGGACGCATACTCCTCCTACGACAATCATCTCCCAACCACCAAAGAAGATGAGTGGGAGTCCTACAAGACAAGCCATTACAGAGGTGATGACGAGCCCCAGCCGCATCGCAGGGAGCGTTATCCACCCTTCCGAACAAGCCCGCTTCGGTCCTAAACGTGTCGTTCGATTGTCGTTACCCTTTATGCAATCGAAGTAGTCATTGATGAAGTTGGAGTCTATTTGCATCAGAAAGGCAAAGAGAAAACAAAGTATAGCAGGCAAGACCCGAAAGTCCTCCCCGCCACCTAACCTCCAAGCCCATGCCGTACCTATCATCACAGGCACCATAGCACCGGTGAGCGTCTTCGGACGCGCAGCCAGTATCCATGCTGCAAGACTGTTGGTTGTTATGTTATTGTTCTCTGTTATCACCTTAATCCCTTATTCTCTTGATGATTAATTGAAGAAGTTCCAGCTAATACCGAACTGTAACAATCGCTGATTGAGAGGATAGTGAGGTGTATAGAAATACCTTCCTCCATCCCCACAGTTCACATGTGTAAACATTATAAAGAAGCGAGTGTGTTGGAGTTGGAAGTTCGCATACGCATTAAGAAGCGGATAATTACCAATCTTCGTACGACTTGCCTCCGTCTCTTGTATGCCGAAGCTGCCTATGCCCGGTATATATTCAGGAGCATAATAGTTCGTGAAGTAACGACCATCTACACCAAGGTCAACATCCAAGACACGTGCTATTCTAAATCGAATGAAGAGGTTACTATAAGCGTTGAAGGTCGGTACAGGGAGTATATCTTCCTTACTTGATTTCTGTAAGGTCAGCACGTTCTGCCAATTAAAGATACCCAATCGGAAATCCTGTTGGAGCTGTACTGTCAGCAAACTAATAGGACTGCCCGACTGACGGACGTTCAGATTGTTATGCTGAACAAGGTAGTTATCACCACTCTGTACACGGTCGTTCTGTATACCAAAGTAGGTATAGTTCTTGAGAACATCATAACCTACACGCAACTTAGTGCGCGTCTTCTTCAGAGAGAACTCACCCAAAAGACGAGAGTGTATCTCCTGACCGAGGTTATTATCCCACATGTAATGCTTACCAAAGTACTGACCCATATAGAAGGAAGGGGCAGAACGATGGAAGAACGCCGTCGCAGCCAACTGAACAGTATCTCCCAAGAGCGGGAAACCTAAGTCGGCATGGCCATCCACATGTACTTGTCCGGCACGACTACCTGCCACCCACGCCTCAGCACTCACGTCATAATGGAAGGTCTTACCCTGTGTCTTCAACAGCTGACCACCCACAGACACGTCGTGTTGGTTCCATGTCTGCTCACCATTATATAGGGAGACAGTAGCACCCGATGGCGTTGCCATAGAAGGAAGCGTGTAATGACGCAACTCGTAAGAGACAAAGGCTTTCAGACCAGCTTTGGCCCACTTGTTGAAACCCTCAAGTAGTGCGAGGGCAAAAGTATTCTTCAATGCCCAGTGCTTTGTCGTGTCATAGATAGAATCATTCGCTGCACTACCATAGTTAAAATAGTTCTGTGCATAGAAATCCGTCGGAGTGTCGTAGGCTTGATAGATACGACGATAGTTATCAAAACGTAGGGTATGGATGAAGCTCGTCACTGGCACATACTCATCCTTCATCCATTTCTGTGTAGAGTCCTTAGCCAAAGCGTCCTTTTTCTTAAGGTTAGCCATCTGTGTAGAGTCTTCCAAGTTCACCGTCATACGGTCGCTACCACTCACAGTGGCCGTATCCTTCTTCGCCTGTGGTACATCACCAGCAATCACAGCATCGTCTGGACGCCCAGCAGAACGCTTCGTCTTGTCGTATGCCTCTTCGTCGAATTTCTCTCCTCTCGCCTTTGCCTGTCGTCGAGCCTTCTCTTTATCCTTCTCCGCAGCCTGTGCTTTATGCGATTTAAGGGCAAACTCCTTCGCCTTAATCTCCTCTGCTGTCATTGGCACCTTACGGAAGAATCCGAGGCTATAACGGTGATTAAAGAAGACGTGTTGATTGTCGTTTCTATTCCAATTCTGCTTTAGCACGGTTGGTATCTCCTCTTCGCTATAACTGTCACGGAACGACTCTGGATGCGTGATATAGGCATCATTGGTGATACCCCCATTCTCAGCAACCTTCTGATGATTAAGAGATAGGAGCAAGTGAGCCTGATAGCGTTCGCCTAAATAGCTCCCCCACATAGAGTAATTAAAGAGAGAAGTACTCTGACTACTATAATATCCGCGTCCATAAAGGTAGTCGAACTTGAAGCCAAAGCCCCATTCTTTACCCGCATTAACTGCGAAGAGAGCCTTAAAGCGGTCTTCTCCGTTGTTTCGATTACCCGCTGTATTATAGGTAAGAACCGTTACCGGCGAGAGTGTTGAGGTGAACTGGAAGTTACCAGGCTGCACGATAAACATACTATACGGGTCGAGGAAAAGGAACTCTGACGGTAGAGCGCGATCAATAAAGATACGGTTCTGACGTGGAGAGCCAAGGTTTCCCAATACATTATACTCCCCTCGCAAGCCAGTGGTCAGCCCTTCATTCATGAACATATACGACAACGTGTCAGGAACAGCAGCCTTGCGGTCGCCGAAACGTTCGTCTATTGTCCACACCTTCGTCCCTCGTGGTATCTCTTTATGCTGACTTTGTATAGAGTCAGAGCGCCCTAATTTACGATTATTCCTATAGCCATCAGCCGTAAACGTACCGTCATCATTCGGCATAGAGGTATCATCAGTCTGTGCCAGGGCAGCGTTAGCCACGAGCACAAAAAGCGCAAATAAGAAAGTAAGTCTCTTCATTTAACGAATAAAACGGAGTAGGCTTTCGATCATCTTAAAGACCATCGATGCAAGAATTATTATTATACCGGGTGTGTTTGTATCGGCAAGTAGATAGACAGCCACGCCCACAACGGCCCCAACCATAAAGATGATGTTAAGCCATTGACGGATAGGTAGGAACCTGTCGTTTATCTCTTGCTTACGACGTCGGTGTTCTGGACGACGTGCCGTACTGTTTTCTATTTCCATCTTCTATCTATATTCTAATTTCATTAAGCGATGTGTTGCATGCAGACTACTTCAAAGCCTGTGCAAAACCATCAAAGATTGCGTTCTTACGGTCGACCGTTGCACGACGAAACTTACCTGATACAGGCAAGAGACGAGTATGTTTTTTGTTCACAGCATACTTATCTGTAATCCATTGCTCTGCTGACAAGTCAGACACATTACCCTGAACATCATAGCGATAAGTCAGACGGTTCATCGTCAGCGTGGCCTCTCCGTCACGGCAGGTAGCCTGCAAGACATAATTAAACTGGGTGAAATCGAGTGAAAGGAACGAAGAAGAGAAGATTAACTTCTCACGTATTGTAGCCACAATGCTATGCTCTCCCTTGTTAACCAAGGCCACCTTACTACCTTCTAACTGGTTCTTATCCTGCGTCAACGCCGTCAGATAAGCAAAAGCCTTATCGTAGAGTTCGTCAGCAGTAGCGCCCGGCACACTTATTGTCTCCGTCCACATCACCTGTCCGTTGACCTCTGGTATGAGTCCTTTCTGTAGATAAATATCCTTGTTAGCCTTGCTATCTGTGTCTACATTCTTCGTACGCACGGCCGCTGTTGCAGCTGTCGTCGGAACGACCCATGCGTCAGACGTCGTATTACCCACCGTGTTTGTGGCAGTATTCGCCTTCGTCGTAGTAGTCTTCGTACCCGTCTGTGCCTTATTAGCAGCCTCACGCAGTGCGGCAGCCTCCCGACTCAAGCGTTCGGCCTCAGCGTTCATCTCAGCAATCTTCTTCTCCACTTCGCTTGCTTTCGCCTTGTCCTCAGCCTCTTTCTTAGCTTTGGCTTCAGCCTCCGCCTTGGCTTTTGCAGCATCAGCCTTAGCCTGTTCCAAAGCAGCCTTAGCCTCTTCTAACTGGCGCTGTGCCTGCTCTAACTTCTGTTCTGGGGTCAGTGTGGTCTGTGCCAAAGCCATCAAAGGGATACACAGAAATAGGAATATCAACGTTCTCTTCATAATCACAAACTTTTATCTAATGATAATTTAACAAGCAAAGATACAAATTATTGTTTGCTTTATCGAACCTTTCGATAAGTTTTTATCTTTTTTTTATTGCTTTCTGCTATTGATTTATAGGCTTCATCCGCTTTTCAATGAGCCTTAACGCTGGTTTTTCTATGGGAAAGGAAAACTATTCTCTATTTCTTTCTGTGACGTTCATGGGGCAATCACAACACGCTTTTCTAATTTCAGGAACGTCAACAATGTTGTAAAAAATCATTACATAGAACCAATGCGGATACCCTCAATAGAGGAGTAGCACATGAGTTATAAACAAACTCATAACACACAACAAATCAATACATTACAAACTGCATTTAAGAACATGCCCTTCTTGCATCAAGAAGGGCGTTTCCTTAATGCAAGAAGGGCATGTTCTTAAACGGAGAAGGGCGTCTTCTTGACTCTTCTCTGGCCTCTCTTCGAAGAGAGAAGGCTGTGGTTAGCGAAATATCCTTACAATTCCTATCTGCACGTTTAGCGTTCTTTCTTCTTTTATCCGCTATCTTATAGGGGCACCAAGGCGGCTACGCTGTTCCCTGTTAGGGAGAGGTTGGGGAAGAAGTTACCCATGACAACGACACGTTCAGACACAACACAGAATCGTTTAGAAATCTTCTCGCTCTACGCATCACGTCAAAGTCGATACGTTACTTGCCTTCCAACTCCTTTTGCAGACGGATAATCTCGTCACGATACTGTGCTGCTTGGAGGAAGTCGAGGTCTTTTGCTGCCTGCTTCATAAGGGCAGTTGTGTTGGCAATACTCTTCTCCAACTGTGCCTTACTCATCTTCGCAACAATCGGGTCGGCAGCATAGAGGATATCATCATTAGGCTCGACGTAGGCTTGTCCTATATTCTTACTGATAGAAGCGGTCTGTGAGGTGACATTTGTCTCACCGCCCACTGGCAGCGTACCCTTAATAGCCTTAACGATTTGCTGTGGTGTGATATGATTTTCTTCGTTATATTTCAGCTGTTTCGTACGCCTACGTAAGGTCTCGTCGATGGTCTTCTGCATGCTCTCCGTAACAGTATCGGCATACATAATCACCTTTCCATGTACGTTACGTGCCGCACGTCCGGCCGTCTGCGTCAGACTTCTATGACTACGAAGGAATCCCTCTTTATCGGCATCAAGGATGGCCACCAAAGAAACCTCTGGTAGGTCTAATCCCTCACGCAACAAGTTGACACCCACAAGGACATCATAGATACCCACACGGAGGTCGTTGATAATCTTAATACGGTCCAAACTGGCCACATCACTATGGATGTAAGCCGTTCGGACATCATGGTTCAGCAGGTATTCGGTAAGCTCCTCGGCCATACGCTTGGTCAGTGTCGTCACGAGGACACGCTCTTCTTTCTCGGCACGGATAACGATTTCGTTCATAAGGTCGTCTATCTGATTTTCAGAAGGACGCACCTCAATCTCCGGATCGAGCAGTCCCGTCGGACGAATGAGCTGTTCGACGACAACGCCCTCAGACTCAGCTAACTCGAAGTCGGCTGGTGTGGCTGACACATAGATAATCTGATGAATAAGGCTATGGAACTCCTCAAAACGCAACGGACGGTTGTCGAAGGCAGCAGGAAGGCGAAATCCATACTCGACAAGGTTTTTCTTTCGCGCACGGTCGCCGCCATACATCGCTGAAATCTGCGGTACGCTGACATGGCTCTCATCAATCACCATGAGGTAATCCTGCGGAAAGAAATCAAGCAAACAGTAAGGTCGCATACCCGCCTCTCGCCCATCGAAATAGCGTGAATAGTTCTCGATACCCGAACAATGACCGAGTTCCTTAATCATCTCAATGTCATACTCTACTCGTTCCTTGATACGTTGTGCCTTGATATGGTCGCCTACCTCGTTGAAGAAGTCAACCTGTTTCACTAAGTCATCTTGTATCTGACGGATCGCCCCTTCAGTCTGTTCCTTAGATGTAACAAAGAGATTGGCAGGGTAGACCTCATAGGCATCAAAGGTAGCAAGGCGATGGAAGTCGACAGCATCCACCTCCTCGATAGAGTCAATCTCATCATCCCACCACGTGATACGCAGGACATTATCGTTATAAGCCATTGCTATGTCGACAGTATCGCCCTTCACACGGAAGTTACCACGCTGTAGTTCGATATCATTACGCATGTAGAGTGCATCTACCAAGCGACGTAAGAAATCATTACGGTCAATGACTTGACCCTTCTTAACGGAGATGACGTTCTCTTTCATCGCTACTGGTGCTCCCATACCATAGATACATGAGACGGAAGACACGACGATCACGTCCTTACGCCCTGACAATAAAGAAGATACGGCAGACAGTCTGAGCTTATCAATCTCGTCATTAATAGCCAAGTCCTTCTCTATGTAGGTGTCAGTCACAGGCATATAAGCCTCAGGCTGATAGTAGTCATAATAAGAGACATAATACTCCACAGCATTATCAGGGAAGAATCCTTTCATCTCCTCATAAAGCTGTGCAGCCAAGGTCTTGTTATGCGACAAGATAAGTGTTGGCTTATTGACATTTGCAATGACGTTGGCAACGGTGAAGGTCTTACCCGAACCCGTCACACCCAAGAGCACTTGGCTCTTATCGCCACGCTCCAGTCCGTCTGTTAGTTCCTTTATTGCTTCTGGTTGGTCGCCTGTCGGCTTATATTTCGATGTTAGTTTGAAGTTCATTTCCTATACGTCAAGTGAATCAATCTTTGCTTGCAAAGATATAAAAAATCGCTGATAATATACAATTAATAGTGATTTTATGATAAAAAAGCATACCTCCTTTGCGTATTTATAGAATAATATGTAACTTTGCAGTTCAAAGTCAAATTATGAAGAAAAGAATTTTCGTTGGCATTTGCGCTGCCTTACTCCTGACCAGTTGTGCTCAGGAATATAATAAAGTCTATAAGACTACGAACAATGCCTATAAATACGAATTTGCAAAGGAATGCTTTGCAAAGGGGAAATATGGCTTTGCCGTTCCTCTATTGCAAGACCTTGTAATGGTTGAAAAAGGTACGGATAATGCGCAAGAATGTCTTTATATGCTGGCTATGGCGGAGTATGGACTGAAAGACTATCAGGCTGCTTCTGAGACATTTAAGAAGTATTACCAGACCTATCCACGTGGACAATATGCTGAGATGGCATCGTTCTACATCGGACAAAGTCTTTTCGAGGGAACGCCAGAACCACGTCTTGACCAGACACCTACCATCGCTGCGATTGCTGCCTTCCAAGAGTATTTGGACATCTACCCTAATGGTAAGATGAAAGGGACGGCCCAACAGCGACTCTTCGCCTTACAAGACAAGCTCGTTCGTAAGGAGTATCTTAATGCGAAGTTATACTATAATCTTGGCTCTTACTTTGGTAACTGTACCAGTGGCGGTAACAACTATGAGGCTTGCATCATCACAGCACAGAACGCTCTGAACGACTATCCTTATAGCGACTTACGTGAGAAATTCGCCATACTCGTTATGAAGAGCAAGTTTGAACTGGCGCAGATGAGTGTCGAAGAGAAGAAGGTTCAACGTTTCCAAGATGCCGAAGACGAGTGCTACGGATTTATCAATGAGTACCCAGAGTCAAAGGAGCGCAAGACAGCTGAGGAATATATCAAGAAGTGTAAGCAGATTACAAAAGATTAAAGAATAACAGACTTATAAAATATAGACAATTAGAATGGATTACAAGAAGTCAAAAGCACCGTCAAATACGGTAACCCGAGATGTTCAGGAGTTGTGGAAAGATACTGGTAACATCTATGAAAGTGTTGCTATCATAGCAAAGAGAGCAAACCAGATCTCGGTTGAAATAAAGCAGGACTTGAGTAAGAAACTTGCTGAGTTTACTTCTTATAACGATTCTCTTGACGAGGTTTTCGAGAACCGTGAGCAGATTGAAATTAGCCGTTATTACGAGAAACTGCCTAAGCCAACACTGTTGGCTACAGAGGAGTTTTTTGGATGGTGACGTTTATTGGCGCGACCCTTCTAAGGATGCTCTGAACGAGGAAGAATATTAAAAACTATGATACAAAGGAAACAAACAATATTCTTGTTTCTGGCATTGCTGGCGTCTATTGCTTGTCTGTGCTTGCCTGTGGGGAGCTTTGAACCCAAAGGGATGGGTACAGAGAGTACGTTGATGAACCTCTGGATAAGCAATGCGAATGGAGGTAAAGACTTTAGTGTGTGGGCTTTGTTTGCTATTCTCTTAGTTACTTGCCCTATCAACCTCTTTGCTATCTTTGACTATCATAATCGTAAACGTCAGGCTCGTGCCTGTGCTTTCTCGATGTTGATGATTATTGGATGGTATGTGGTTTATGGCGTTTTCAGCCAGATTTCCATGAATGGGTTTACTTTCCATATTGAGTTCGCAGCCTGTCTACCACTCGTCGCTTTCGTCCTCTTGTGGCTTGCACGCCACGCTATCCTTGCTGATGAGGCCTTGGTAAGAGCAGCTGACAGAATTAGATAAATCTAACACCTTATATAATAAAGATACAGCATCAAAGGGTTTGCCCTTTAATGCTGTATCTTTTTTATTATTGGGCTTATTAGCCTTATTAGCCCAATAAGCCCAATATCTCCCTAAAAAAACAAGCTCTGACTTGCTATTTACTCGCCTTTATCTTCTGGCATCAGTCCTTCGATATACTTACAAAGGATACTGATACCCTTCACATTCTCACCTCCTTGCGGGATGATAATATCTGCATAACGCTTTGTTGGCTCTATGAACTGCTCGTGCATAGGCTTCAATACCTCTAAATAACGCTCAACTACCATTGAGACAGTACGACCACGGTCGATTGTGTCACGCTGAATATTACGGATAAGACGCTCGTCTGGGTCGCAGTCAACGAATATCTTGAGGTCCATCATCTCTCGTAGACGTCTGTTACTCAAAGCCATAATACCCTCAACGATAATTACTGGCTTTGGTTCTACATGGATAGTCTCTGGTAAACGGTTGCTGAGAATATAACTGTAGGTTGGCTGCTCGACTGCTCTTCCCTCTCGAAGCTCATTGACCTGTTTAATCAGTAATTTCCAGTCGAAGGCATCTGGGTGGTCGAAGTTGATTGCCTTACGCTCTTCATCGGTAAGTTCTGTCGTGTCATTGTAATATGAATCTAATGGTACAACAGCCACATAATGAGGAGGAAGACTCTCTACAATTTTCTTTACTACGGTGGTCTTTCCTGAACCTGTTCCACCGGCTATGCCAATGATAGTTATTTTATCCTTCATCTTGATTGATTTTTATTATTCTTAATTATTAGGATTATTAGCCTTATTGGCCCCATCAGCCCTATTAGCCCCATTGGGTTATTGGCCCTATTAGGCCCATCAGCCTTATAAGCCCCATTGGATTATTGGCCCTATTAGGCCCATCAGCCATATAAGCCCTATTGGGTTATTGGCCCTATTAGGCCCATTAGCCTTATTAGCCCCATTGGGTTATTAGCCCTATTAGGCCCATTAGCCTTATTAGCCCCATTGGGTTATTAGCCCTATTGGGCCCATCAGCCATATAAGCCCTATTGGGTTATTGGCCCTATTAGGCCTATTAGTCTTATAAGCCCCATTGCCCTTATTAGCCTAATATCCCCAAATCCCTAAACATCCTTTCGTAATACTCAGCCTTCTTCTCCACCTTCATCGGATAAGCACGGCTACTACTTGGCTCACGGTAAAGGTATAATGTCCGATTCTCAAAAGCTAAAACTCCCTACGATCTCCCATCTTCATCTTTCGTGCATCAATACCATAATGCTCTGTAAAAAACCGTTGTCGCCAACTGACCAGCAG
>NZ_JH114158.1:43509-54942 GCF_000224595.1 Prevotella sp. C561
GGCCCTATTAGGCCTATTAGTCTTATAAGCCCCATTGCCCTTATTAGCCTAATATCCCCAAATCCCTAAACATCCTTTCGTAATACTCAGCCTTCTTCTCCACCTTCATCGGATAAGCACGGCTACTACTTGGCTCACGGTAAAGGTATAATGTCCGATTCTCAAAGCTAAACTCCCTACGATCTCCCATCTTCATCTTTCGTGCATCAATACCATAATGCTCTGTAAAAACCGTTGTCGCCAACTGACCAGCAGCTAACACAGCCTTACACTCAGGTAGTGAACGAAGCATACCATCAAGGTCGGCACGCTCAACTATCTCTAAGTCTTTATCTGATGCCGTACCTGTCGTACGATAGATACGCAAGGCTGTATCGAAGATGGCTATTCCCTTTTCTTTCAAGAACGGCTTGAGTAAATCGAGCTTATATGTTTTATTCTCTTCGTCCACAAAGTACTGCTTATCACCAAAGAAGATATGACCAAAGATGCGCCACATGTCATTCGTGTAATTAGGATAATACCACTCCATACACCACCGTTTTGGTGCTGGCGGAAAGGTTCCTAAAAGCAATAACTTAGCGTTCGATGGAAGCCAAGGCTCAAAGGGATGTGTCTCTATTTCCATTGTTTTATTTTCAAATTGGGCTAATTAGCCTAATAAGCCTAATAAGTCTAATAACCTCTACTGCTGCTTTACAAAGTAAGTTACAACTGGTAAGTGGTCTGAATAACCGTCAAGCCACACACCACCAGCAGTAGTTCGCTTGGTATTACCCTTATACTTACCTGACTCTTGGAATAGATAATCACGACGGAAGATTTGGTTCTTCCAGTATTTCAACTCTGAGAAGTCTTTCTTACCATCCTTATTTAATAAGTTAGGAGTCATGATTATCTGGTCAAAAAGGTTCCACTTACCCTGATACTGCAAGGTTCCTGTACCCTCCTTAACAAGGATGTTATACCATGGGTTGTACATGTCACCTGCACCAACCTCGCTGATTTCGCCCTTTGCAGACAGACACTCATGTATACTCTTGTTCGTTGGGTCGTCATTCATATCACCCATTACAAGCACCTTCACCTTTGGGTCTTCACGAAGAAGGGAGTCCTTCAATGCCTTTACCTGCTTACCACCCAACTCACGATAATAAGAACCTGCGCCACGACTTGGCAAATGGCACACTACAATCGTTACATGTTCGCCTGCCAATGTACCGCTAACAGTGAGGAAGCCACGCGTCGCACGAGTACTATCCTTTGGTAGATCATATACGTAAGGCACTAACTTTGTGTCCCTTACAGTGAAGAGTTTCGGATTATAAATCAGTGCACAATCGATGCCACGATGGTCGGGTCCCTCGATATGTACATACTTATAGCCACGTTTTGCCAACTCTGGTTGGGATGTGAGGTCGCTCATTACATGGTCGTTCTCAACCTCTGCTAATCCTATAACCGCACAACCAACATTCGGAAGGACATCTGTTCCCATCTCTGCCAATACTGATGCCATGTTATGCAACTTATGACTATACTTCATCTCGTTCCACTGGTAACTTCCTGTCGGCGTGAAATCGTGGTCGTTTTTACCCTCATCATGTGTTGTATCAAACAAGTTTTCTACATTATAAAAGCCTATAGCATAAACAGAAAACTTCTTCTGAGCAGAAGCCGATGTACCGAATAACACGGTACAGAAAAGAACTAATAGTAACTTTCTCATTATCTTTTATGTTGTTGTTTTTATCAGCGTGTCTGAACGAAGACTACCTTCAACCTGGATTTCAATAATAAAACGGATACAAGAGCATAATTAGGTCTAACCTTGCCTACAACCTATAGACAACATGACGCTCGTAACCAAATCCCAGAACACAGTCTCGTTTGGTTTGCAAATATCGGTAATTAATCCGACATTTACGCATAATTCTCGAAAAATTCATCAAAAAGACTTTCTATTTCCAAATTTATTTCGTTACTTTGCAGACTATAGTATAACACCTATTAATGTAATCAACTATGCAGAAAAAGCTGAAACTTGCCGTTTTAGCACTATGTAGTTCGTCTATGGTGGTCGCACAGAATACCGATACAAAGACGAGCCAGCAGGAGCAGACGGCCAACGCTATGGATGAATCGGCGTTCACCTTCACTGAAGCGCAGTTAGGTGAGAACAATGACATGAACGAAAATGTAACGATTCTCAACTCAAACAGTAACGTCTATGCTTCACAAGTGGGGTTCTTATATTCGCCCATGCGATTCCGTTACCGTGCTCTTAACCAGAAATATAACGATGTTTATATCAATGGCGCACCGATGAACGATATGGAAAGTGGCCAGTTCCGCTATTCTATGGTTGGTGGTATTAACCAACAGACACGTAACGTTGACTATGCACTTCCATTTGAGAACAACAATTTCTCAATGACTGCTTTGGCTGGAAGTAACAACTATGATTTCCGTGCTGGTTCTATGGCTGGTGGTCACCGCATCACTCTTTCTGCTGCAAACCGTAACTATACCCTTCGTGGTATGTACAACTATGCAAGTGGATTCAATGCTAAGGGCTGGGCTATTGCTGCCAGCGTTGCTTATCGCTGGGCTAACCGTGGTTACGTTGAGGGTACTTTCTATAACTCATTGTCTTACTACTTCGGTGTTCAGAAGAAGTGGAACAATGGTCATTCTTTAGCTTTGTCTACATGGGGTAACCCAACTGAGCGTTCTACACAGGGCGCAAGTACTGACGAGGCTTACTGGCTTGCAAACGACTATCAGTACAACCCATATTGGGGTTATCAGAATGGTCACAAGCGCAATAGCCGCGTTGTTAACGACTTCGCACCTTCTGCTATCCTCACTTGGGATTGGGATATCAATAAGAAGATGAAGTTGACGACAAGTCTCTTTGCTCAGTACTCTATGTATAAGAGTACTAAACTGAACTATAACAATAGTGAGAACCCACAACCTGACTACTGGAAGAACCTTCCAAGTAGCTACTATGATGTATGGGATCAGAATGATACACGCTACCGTACAGCACAGGCTTTCTCTGATTGGCAGTCAGCTGTCAACTGGTGGGGCAATAAGGAGAACCGACAAATTCAATGGGATCGCCTCTACTATGCTAACAAACAGGCTGCAGCCAACGGCGAGGATGCTCTTTACTACTTGCAGGCTAAGCACACGGATGCGATGACAACAAGGCTTTCTTCTACCCTTACAAACCGTATCGGTAAGAATAAAGTACTTAACGTTGGCCTTTCTCTCGGTCAAACCTTAGCTCGTCACTATCAGACAATGGAAGACCTCTTGGGCGCAAAGAGTTTCCATAACATCAATACTTACGCTGTCGGAACCTACGCAACATCTGACCCACGTGTGCAATACGACCTTAACACAATGAGTACTTTGGGCTTAGGAAAGCTTGTATATGAGGGCGACAAGTTCGGTTACGACTATAATATCAACGTACGCCGTGGTCAGCTCTGGTCAAACTATGCACAAACGATTGGCAAGCTCCACTATATGATTGCTGCTAAAGTTGGCTATGACAACATGTATCGTGTAGGTCACATGCGCAATGGTATGTTTGCCGACAATTCTGATGGCAAGAGTAAGCATGCTGATTTCCTAACAGGTGGTTTCAAGTCTAACGCTAATATTACCCTTGGTGGCGGCAATGTTATCTCTCTCGGACTGGGTTATGAGCACCGTGCACCCAATGCTAACACCGCTTTTGCCGCACCTGAGATGAATAATGACTTTGTTCTTAACCTCCACAATGAGCGTGTTTTCTCAAGCGAACTTAGCTATCAATACTCTGGCAGTTGGCTCCGTGCTAACCTCAGTGGCTACTACAACCACATGACACACGTGACCGAGTGGCAGAACTTCTACTTTGATGATGCTAACTCCTTCACATACGTTAGCATGACTAACATGAAAAAAATTATTATGGTATTGAGTTGGGACTTGACTTCAAGCTCACAAGCTTCCTTAACTTCAAGACTCTCGGTACTTGGAGCGAGGCTAAGAATGCTAACAATGCTGATGTTATCTATTTGAACTCTACTAAGAGCACCTACAACAAGGATGTTGTTTACAATAAGGGGATGCGCGAAGCAAGTACACCACTAAGTGTCTACAGCGCTATCCTTAGCTATCACAAAGGTGGATGGTTCATTGACTTGAGCGGTAACTACTATGATCGTATCTACCTCTCCTACGCTCCAAGCCTTAGTTACGGCAATACTCTCCGCACAATGGGTACCTCCCTTGGCGGTATGGATGCTGATGGCAATTATACTCCTTACGCACAGAGTGAGGGACATGGGGGCTTTATGCTCGATGCGTCTATCGGTAAGAGTCTTTATCTCCGTCATGGAAGTCTGTCAATCAACTTGATGATTACCAACTTACTGAACAATCAGAAGATTGTTAGTGGTGGTTATGAACAGAGCCGTAGTAACTATACCGTCAACAAGACGACTGGCGCTGCTACAACTCGTGCTTACGACTTCTACCGCAATCCTAAGAAATATTATGTGAATGGCATCAATGGTATGTTGAATGTAGCTTATAAATTCTAAAACTAACGACAGGAAACGATTATGAAGAAACTGAAATATTTAATGATGGCAGCTGTCTGCGTGCTCTTTGCAGCATGTATGGGCGATAGCTACGCTGAACCTGCTGATACTGGTTCAGCTCCTTACGGCAACAACGAACTGGCTGAGACGAATGTCATCTCTATTGCTCAACTCAAGAGTAAGTTTGCTAACTATATAGCTACTGACTATCGTAATGGCATCAGCTATGCTAAGGTTACGGACGATATCAAGATAAAGGCGGTGGTTACAAGTACTGACGTTGCTGGTAACATCTATCAGGAATTGGCTTTGCAGGACGCAACTGGTGCTATTATCGTTAGTGTTGCACAGGGGGGGTTGCATGGTGCTCTACCTATCGGTACGGAGATCTTGGTTAGTCTAAAGGACCTTTACGTAGGTAACTATGGTAAGCAGGCACAGATTGGCGTTCCTTCTATGAACGCTGCAGGTGCTACAACCATTGGTCGTATAAGCCGTGCTGTTTGGGACCAGCACTATAAGATTCTCTCTTCTGGTAATAAGGTTGAACCTACTGAGTTTGCTTCTGGTACCAACGCAACAACTTGGGACCTCGATACTGATGGTGGTAAGTTGGGTATCATCCGTAACGTTAGCTTTAAGAGTAGTAACAGCAGTAAGGTGACTGACACTTTCGCTGATGCTAACGGTGGTGCGGGTAGCGTTAGCTGGACCCTAAACGAGCAGGATGGCAGAAAGGTTATCGTTTACAACAGTAACTTTGCTAAATTCGCTAATAGCAAGGTTCCAACGGGTAAGGTTGATATCGTTGGTATCTTCAAACGCTTTAATAACCAGTGGGAAATTATCATCCGCTCTCTTGATGACATCAAGGCTGCTGAGAAGGTCGACCCATTTAAGGGACTTCCTGGTAAGGGTGATGGTACACAGGCTAACCCATTGGATATCACACGTGCTTTGGCTTATGCAAAGTTGAATAAGAAGGATGCTAACACTTACTATATCAAGGGTATCATCTCACAGATTGACGAGGTGTCAACTCAGTATGGTAATGCTCGCTACTACCTGTCTAACGATGGTACAACAACTGACCAGTTGCAGGTGTTCCGTGGCTTGTTCTTGAATGGCGATAAGTTCACAAGTGCTTCACAGATTGCTGTAGGAAAGAAGGTGGTCATCCTTGGTACCTTAGATTACTACGAACCAACCTCAAACCCACAGGTTGGACGCAACAGTAAGATTATCTCAATTAATTAACAAGACAAATAACAATACAGAATATGAAAAAGTTTATTTATTCAATGATGGCGCTGGCGATGACTGCTACGGCCTTTACAAGTTGTGAGAACGTCCCTGCTCCATACAGTGTTACCTTTGATGAGGATACCAATAACAATACTAACACGCCTACCACTCCTACTGCTGGAACAGGTACTGAGGCCGATCCATTCAACGTTGCTGCTGCCTTGAAGTATATTGAGGCGGGTCAGGACCTTGATAAGGAGGTATATGTTTCTGGTACGATCGTTAGCGTTAAGGAGATTGACGCTGCTAACTATGGTAACGCTACCTACCTTATCTCTGACGATGGAACGACCAAGGGACAGCTGACTGTCTATCGTGGTTATGCGCTCGGTAATAAGAAGTTTACTGCAAATGACAAGCTTAACGCTGGTGATAAGGTTGTTGTCTATGGTAAACTTGTAAACTTCAAGGGTACGAAGGAGTTCACACAGGGCAACTATATCTACTCGCTTAATGGCAATAAGGCTGCTCAGCCAACACCAACAGCCGACTTGAACACTGAGGCTACGGCATGGTCTGTTGCTGAAGCTGTACAGAAGATTCAAGCTAAACAGACTGCTACGGGTGAAGCTTATGTAAAGGGTATCATCTCTGAGGTGGTTTCTTATAACGAGAACTATAAGAGTATCACTTACTATATCTCTGATAACGGTACAGACAAGACGCTCCAGATATTCTCTGGTAAGGGTCTTAATGGTGCTGACTTCGCTGCTAAGACCGACCTTCAGGCTGGTCAAACAGTAGTTGTTAAGGGTAACTTGAAGGCTTTCACCAATAAGCAGGGCAAGGTTATCATGGAGGTTGATAAGAACAATAAGATTATCTCTATCAGCGGTGCTTCAACTCCTCAGCCTGCTGCTACTGGTCTTACTGCTAAGTTTGAGACTGGTATGGATAACTTTACTATCAATAATATTACGCTCCCATCCGACCTTTCTTTCGTTTGGAAACATGATGCAAGTAAAAAATATATGAAGGCATCATCATATAAGAATAATACCAATTATGCAGCACAAAGTCGCTTAGAGTCACCAGTGTTTAGTCTTGTTGGAAAAACATCAGCTACTTTAACCTTCCAAGTTGCTGCAAATTTCTTCACAACAGCAGCTGACAACTTCAAAGTTCAAGTATCAACTGACGGAATAACTTGGCATGATGTCCCTGTTTCTACATATCCTGCTAAAGACTGGAAGTTTGTTACGTCAACATGTAATCTTTCTGCGTATGCTGGCCAAAGCAATGTTCGCATAGGTTTTCTCTACACTTGTGATGGAATATCAGCAGCTGGTACATGGGAAATACAGAACGTAGAAGTTAAATAAAAAACAGCTTAAAATATTTGGCAGGGTGCAGAATTATTCGTAATTTTGCACCCTGTAAAGTGTCTAACTCCGTATTAGTTAATGGAGAGACAATGGTAAGCATATTATTAACAATTAGATAAAAACAAAATGAAACAAGGTATTCATCCAGAAAACTATCGCCCCGTCGTATTCAAGGATATGTCCAACGGTGATATGTTCCTTACAAAGTCTACATGCAAAACTTCAGAGACAGTAGAATTTGAAGGCGAAACTTACCCAGTGGTAAAAGTCGAAATCTCAAGCACCTCTCACCCATTCTACACCGGTAAGAGCAAGCTTGTCGATACAGCAGGTCGTGTTGACCGCTTCATGAGCCGTTACGGTAAGTTGAAGAAGTAATCGATAATACCCTTCGACATTATTACATACAAAGTGCGGACAAACGTAGTTGCATATACGTTTGCTCGCACTTTTGCTTTCAACAAAGCACAAACACTTTTTTTGTCTACTATTAAATGGAATTAAGTGAATGGTGGGATACATTATGTCTCTTCCTATTCTGGCTGCGTTAACATCTCTAAAACTTTCACATCAACCACCCAAAAACAAAAGAATGTATAAGATAACACGAAAAAGAAACGTATGGGTAGTTACACTCCTTTCGCTCGCCTTATTTACTGCATGTAGTAAGGATGATGACAGCTCTACTAATACAGGGGGAACGGTGGATATTACCAATAACATAAATTCTAATCTTAAAGACTTACGTAGTGTGACACATCGCTTGGAGTTCCCTAAATTAAAGGGTGGTCACAGTACTGTCCTCACTCATAAACTGAGGACTGGAGAGGTGAATTATAGCGTTGAATGGGACATAGAAAAGATGTCGAATAGATGGACATGCTATCAGATTTATGCAAGTAATGCACAACAGAATGCAGAAAGAAAGCCCCAAAATAGTCCTAACCTCTACCCTATGGACCCTCTATGGACCGCTAATTCTTTCTTCTCAGACGACCCCTATTATGGATCTGGCTATGACCATGGACACCTTTGTCCCTCTCAAGACAGGGTGAACAGCCGAGAGTCTAATGACCAGACTTTCTTCCTTAGTAATATGCAACCGCAGGTTCATGGCTTTAATGCTGGTATCTGGGAAGTGATGGAGAGGAAGATGAGAACCTACATCACTGCCACTGGTGGATCTAAGGATACGCTGTTCATTTGTCGTGGTGGTACGATTGACAATCAAGGACAATTTACCTATATCAGAAATAAGTTTATCGTCCCTACTTATTTCTTCTCTGCTGCTCTGATGAAATATAAGGTGAAAGGACAAGGAGAGTGGCAATACAAAGCTATCGGTTTCTGGTTTAAACACGAAAACAATAGCGGAACATCGCTCAAACCTTATGTTGTTAGCATCAGGGAACTCGAGGAGAAAACTGGTATCGACTTCTTCTGTAATCTTCCTGACAATATTGAGCGTAACGTAGAATCAAAATCACACGACCAAATGACTCTCATTTGGAATATCAAATAAGCTTATCTACACTATCAATAATTATAGTGTAGAACCGTCTATCAGCATCTGTTACATTACGAAAAATCATTACATAAATTCGTATAGAAGGTTGGGGAGAAAGTACAAGACATACATACTAATTGTTATTCGCAACCATCACATATTCAGAAGGTTACATACTACAACAAAGAAGACGCCTTTCTTGGTTCAAGAAAGGCGTCTTCTATAGGCAAGAAGGGCATGTTCTTGAAGCAAGAAGGGCGTCTTCTTAAATCAAAAAAAGCATGTATTGGTTTTGTAAAGCTACTATTTTATAAATATTTTCTTACGACCCTTGATGTAAACTCCACTACCCAAATGATTGGGATCGACCTTTATTCCTTGAAGCGTATAGACATCATCCGACTCGTTTGCTGCTACTCGGGAAGGCTTTATAGCATTAGGATCATTAAACAATTGCCTATCAAGCACTTTCATGTGACGAGTAATCCAATTGGCAATATGCTCCATCTCTTTGTCGTAATCAATCTTTTGCTCTAATATATCCGTGTCTCCACTCCATCGCTGTGTTTCTCTTTCAGCTGCTCCACATTTCTTTAATAACTGATAATAGCTTTTATAACGTGCAATCAGACTGTCTGTCGACAAAACATCCTTTCTTGCTGACCAGTATCGCTCCCTCACCTGCGAATTGAAATTACCTGCATTCGTGGCTATCAAACGCTTTATTAAATTGAAATACCCTTTTATGATATGGTTAGGAGAAGTGTACCTCTCATCAAAAACTTTAAGATAGGAACTACCAACCGTCAAGTCTAAATCCCAAACGGCAAAAGTAATCTTTGGTGACTCCTTACTGTCATATATTGCCCAGTACATATTCTTTCCTATATTATCAACTGCACATAAAGTTTGAGTATAGATATAATAGTCCTCAACAACAGGTAAATCAAAATAGTAAGCAACTGAATCTTTGAACTCTTCATCACTACTATTCACTACAAAGTTAATAGCCTTCCATAAGGGTGAATAGTCGGTAGGATTAACATCCTTAATATCTGGATACTTTGTCTCAAAGACATCCCAAGTTGAAGAAGTGTTATCAAATGCTGAAGGAGTATTATACATCATCGATAATCCACGCCCACTTGTCTTCCATAACTGACCATGAATAATGCCTTTCTTCGACTTTTTTAGACCTAACGTCTTATTGTCCATCGTTTCTGTCAAGCTATAAATTCCGACATACTCGTCATTTAGAAAGACCTCTACCACTCGTCCTCTAACACCGGTAAAGACCTCAGCTCCGTCTGCAGTGTAGTAAGGCTTACGCGCAAAGTCATTCCATAACTCAGTAGCTATACGGTTACGCAGCCTAAACAAGTCTTGTTGACCAGCATCTAATATCCAATTCTTATCAGCCTTCAAACCGAAGAACTGCTGTTTCTCCTTAAACTTTATCTTATAATTACGTTTATGTTTACCTTCAGTGTTAGTACTTCCTCCTCGCCACTTTATCTTAGCCTCGTAACTGACAAGAGTTGCACCTTGTGAGCTATAAAAGTCCACTGTCCCATTTTGGTATTCGCTACTAAACGTGCCTCGCAGCACTAATACAGGAATAGACTGACCTAAATCAGTTGGCAGAACGTTATTGGATTGTGCAAAAGTAGCTAAACTACTACTTATAAATACTACCAATAAAGTAAAAAAACGATGTAAATTAATCATATTAAGTTAGTTTAAAGGATATAACATAAAGAGATAATTTGCTGGAATAAGCCAAGTATTTAAAGTGAGTTGTAATAGATTAATTACCGTTACAAAGTTATTAAAAAATATAATATAAAGCAAATTATGATATAATTATGCATGAAAACTATACTCTGTTAGTATATAACACTAATAGGCCCATGAGTCCTATCAGCCCTATTCTATTAGGCCTATTAGCCCAATCAACCCAACGCCATTAGGCTCTACGCTATTAAACCCATCAGCCTTATTAGTCTTACGCTATTAGGCCCATTAGCCCAATCAGCCCTATTCTATTAGGCCTATTAGCCCAATCAACCCAACGCCATTAGTCTCATTAGCTCTATCAGCCCTACAGTATAAGGTTCATTAGCCTTATAGTCTTACGCCATTAGTCTCATTAGTCCTACATTATTAGACCAATCAACCTTATTAGCCCAACGCTATTAGGCCAATAAGCCCTACACTATTAGGCTCATTAGTCTTATCAGTCCAACACTATTAGGCCCATTAGCCCTATCAGCCTTACACTATTAGGCTCATTAGCCATATAAGGCTCATTGTTTTATTAGATTCATTAGCCCATAAACATCCACTCACAACACAACATCAACACCCATCAATAATCAACCAACAACAAAAAAAGAGCCTTGAAGATTTCTCTTCAAAGCTCTTGTAAAAGAAGGCGGCCACCTACTCTCCCGCATTGCATTGCAGTACCATCGGCGCAAACGGGCTTAACTTCTCTGTTCGGAATGGGAAGAGGTGGGACCCCGCCGCAATAACCACCTAATATTTCTCTCGGTTGACTAGTTCACAGTTGACAAGTTGGCTTCTTATTTGTCTTTATCCTTGTCGTCTTTCTGTCTTCTTATCAGTAGATCCGTTGTTAACCATTGTCCATAGAACTAATAACTTGTTTACTCGTTAACTCATTAACTTG
>NZ_JH114159.1:0-8883 GCF_000224595.1 Prevotella sp. C561
GCTACAAGTGCGAAGTGTCGGATGAAGTGAGAGGTGGTTCATCAAATGAGTAGTGACATCCTCAATACATGAACCGCCACAGAAGTAGATACTCATGAGAGAACGGATGATTTCGCTGTACTGATAACCGAACGATCTACACCTTAGACCGAGGGTTGAGTCGATGACAGATGATAATGTGGAGTCAAATTGCTCCATGATTGAAAATAATCCCCCAAAAGGAGTGAGTCTCTCAGATTTAATTTGTATCTTCGCCATGTCTATCGTTGGATTCTCTTGTTTTTTTTGCAACACTAAGATAAGTGAAAATTCTGACATGGCAAAATCCTGAGCAACTTTTTGTTGCTCAGGTACTTAAAAAGTTTAATTTATAATAGTGTTGCGGAATTAAGGTATGAAAAATCTGCAGCTATACGAATGTTCAGTTTTACATCGCCTTTGCCACTGTCAGAAAGTCTTCGCAAAAAAGTAACAGAGGCAGCACAAGAATTTGAAGTTCGTATAAGACCTGTCAAGCAAAAACTGCCTATAAATTCAGAAGGAACAAGAGAAATTATGCAAGAAGTTTCAAAAATGACACTTGATCAACAGGCCCTCGGTGAAGGTAAAGGTCGAATCTATACCGCTGATGAGCAGGGGAGAAATGCTAATTATGATATCTCAAAGGATATTCAAAGTATAAGACCTACCAGTTATCTTTCGGATGAAGGAATTACTTCAGACGAGCAAACAGGACTTCCTGATTTCAAAGCCATACAGGAATATTGCCATAAACTTTTAAAAGAAATCAAAGCTGAACGAAATATAAACCAAGATATTTATGAGTTTTAAAGAAGCGTTAAAAAGTTTAGTCAGTGATGCACATCTTTTTCAATATGCAGAAGTTAATAGCACAGCGTCAAACATAGAAGAAAACAAGCCACTATATTATTTTACCAAAATCCAGTGGGGGATACTAATGATTTCAGTTGTGGTTTCGATTACAACAGTAAATGGCTTTGGTAAGGATTTTGCTGGATACGTTGTGTCGGCTCTATCACTTTTTGCTGGTCTATTCTTCTCATTTATTTTAATGTTAATTGATAAGTTTCAGAAGATAGACTTTAGTCCCTATAAAAAGGATGTAAATGCCCAACTAATGCCGATAGGAGTAAGATTGAAGAACTACTATAAAAAGGCAACCACACTTTCATTTTATATTATAGTGTTGGCTCTACTCTGTATTTTGCTTCTTTCTGCATCATTGATTGAAGTTCCCTTTCATGAAATATATCAGTTCCTTGCAAAATATATACCGATTAGTTGCATAGATATATGGGAAACTTTATGGAGAATGGCTTCATTCAGTGTGAAATCAATATACAGAGGTGTTTCTATATATTTTCTATTGGACTTCCTCTGGATAACTTTATATCTGCTCTCGTCCTTCTTTGATTACGTAGGAAGTGAATACGGCGAAGTAAAACTACAATAGTTTTTTGCAATAAAGGGTGAAAACGACTTATTGAAGTCTGCCCACATTACATTAGAATATCAAAGTTCTACTATCTCTGAGACAGAAGGTAGCCATGTTAAACATCTTTTTATATGAGTAGTAGCATAGGCGGTACATCGCATAGTATAGAAACCATAACACCTATTTTTAGATGATAGTATAGACGAAATATAGTATGTATATCAAGGAGATTAATATATTAAACTTCCGAAGCTTTAAGGAAGCTTTAATACCCTTTCATGAAGGAGTGAATGTTATAATAGGTCATAATAACACCGGTAAAAGTAACCTGCTCCGTGCAATGGGGTTAGTGCTTGGCTATAGTAATGGTCATAGATTAGGTACCAGTGACTTATTTTATGAGACAGATGTGGCAGAGCTTCAACGGCAGTCACCACGGATCCAAATAACTCTTGTCTTACGTAGAAGTGCAGATGAAAACTTATATTCTGCAGATATGGCGCTGTTTGCCAATATGATGACAGACCCAGCATTAAGCGAAGAGGCAGAATTAAGATACGAGTTTAAACTGGATGATAGCCAAGAGCAAAACTATAAGGCAGATGTTACTAACGCAATTACAGCCAAAGAAATATGGAAGATTATAGAGCAAGATTACATCAGACTCTATAAAAGTAGTCGCTCGGGAGGTAATCAGGCTGCTGGTATCAACATCAATGAGACGTTGGAGCAGATTGACTTCCAGTTCCTTGATGCTATTCGCGATGTCAGTCATGACCTATACGCAGGTTATAATCCGCTCCTTAGGGATGTGCTGAATTTCTTAATTGATTACTCAGTTAAGAATGATGTCACAAAGACAGAGGATGAGATAAAGGAACAATTAAAAGCTTTAAGAGATGATTTTGTCCAACAGTCTAGGCCATTGATGCAAACTTTACAAGATAGGTTACAGGATGGGAAAAACGTATTTCTGAAGTACGCATTTGATACAGGTGCAACATTTAATGGAGCCGAACCAGATTTTGATGGAACGGTGACAGAGAATGAGATGTTCTCTGTATTGAGAATGTTTATCAAATACGCTGTTGGTATAGAAGTGCCTGCTACATATAATGGGCTAGGGTATAACAATCTTATATATATGTCGCTTTTGCTTGCAAAGATGCAGGCAGACGGAAACATTGCCTACATGAAACGCAATGCCAAGGTACTCTCATTCCTTGCTGTAGAGGAATGTGAAGCACATTTGCATCCAGCCATGCAGTACAAGTTCCTAAAGTTTCTGCAGGACAATAATTTGAATAGGCATGTACGTCAGATATTCATGACCTCACATTCTACCCAAATTGCCTCTGCGGTAAAACTGGATGACTTAATTTGCTTAACCTCACCTGCGTTGGGACAGATCAATGTTGGCTATCCACGTGCCATATATAAAGAAGAGAGCTCTAATGATATGGTATCCAAGCAATATGTTCAGAGATTTTTGGATGCAACAAAAGCGGATATGTTCTTTGCCAACAGATTGATTTTTGTCGAGGGCATTGCAGAGGAGTTGCTGCTCCCAGTCTTTGCCAGGTATTTGAATAAGAACCTTACAGATGAGCATGTGCTAGTGGTGAATATGGGAGGTCGCTATTTCAACCACTTTCTAAAGTTATTTGATACGAAAAATCCATATACCATCAACAAGAAGATTGTCTGCTTGACTGATATTGATCCCTGTCGAAGAAAGAAAGAAGACAACGGAAATTATGAGGTCTGCTACCCATATGAGTACAATATAGATACAGACAACTACGACTATAAGCATCATGCTGATACAGAAGTAGATCAATATGTAGTCCATCCTAACATTAGGTTCTACAGACAAGATGTAACGTATGGAAAAACGCTGGAGTATGACCTAATGCGTGAGAATCCCAATTGTGAACTGTTGCTGACAGAGTCTGTTTCCAATTCAAGTGAGATAAAAGCTATGATGAAAGAACAGGATGTGAACGAGATGATGACTAAAATGCGAAACAGCGAGGCCAATACCCGTATCAAAAGCTCTATAGAAGCATCGGAGTGGACGGATGAAGAAAAGCGAAAAGCCTTACTTGCATCGCGTTATTTGAATTCCGTTTCAAAAGGCAACAATGCGCTGGAATTAAACGTGGCTCTTATGAATAATCTGGATAAACCAGAAGAAGATAGAGACGAGTTCCACGTACCCCGATATATTGTTGAGGCATTAACATGGCTACTATCATAACATCAGAAGAAACTATACCTATAAACGAACCGTTTAAGGTTACTGCTGGGCCTGGTGCGGGAAAGACGCATTGGCTGATAAATCATATCAAGAATGTGGTGTCAAATAGCCACAAACTTGATGTGGTGAGAAAGGTAGCTTGTATCACTTATACCAACGTGGGTATCGATACGATCACTTCACGTTTGAATATGGGGAATGACCTGGTTGATGTATATACCATCCATAGTTTCTTGTATGCAAATGTAATAAAACCCTATATTCATCTAATTGCTGAGGACTTCGGGCTGAAGTTAGATAAACTTGTGGTTATAGATGACTCTAATTTTAAGTCAGAAGGAATAGCTGCACTAGTTTTAAAAAGAGTTGGCAAATCATGGTTAGATACCAAAATCTACCTGAAAGGATTGGAGAGGGCAATGTGGCGTTATGAAAACCATGAGTACAAACATTACAAACCTGATCACCCACAGGTTTATAAGATAAAAAGTGGTAAACGATATGTGGGCAATGATTGGTATATGGAGTTCAAAAGACAACTATGGAGTGGCGGTTATATATCTTTTGATGATATCCTATATTTCTCTTACATCCTGTTTTCAAGATATCCCAATATATACATATTGATAAAGGCTAGATACCCATATATTTTTGTGGATGAATTTCAAGATACAATACCTTTTGTGGTTGACTTACTAGCCAAGTTAGGCAATGAGGGGGTAATTGTGGGAGTAGTAGGCGATAAAGCACAATCAATCTATGATTTTCTAGGTGCTACAGTGCAGCAATTTGACAGCTTTACTATTCCAGAAATGCAGGAGTATGAAATACGAGGGAATAGGCGTAGCACGAAGCAGATAATAGACTTGCTGAATATTGTCAGAACTGATTTTTCGCAAGATTGGCTGAATGGATCAGAAGGAATGATGCCAGAATTGCTTGTCGGTGATATGCTTAACTGTTACCAACAGTGTATAGAAAAGAGTGGAACTGACGAAATACAATCGCTTGCCTTTCAAAACATACTTGCCAATTCCATGTGTGAAAAGAACGGGGTGCGAGAGGTAGAGAATATATTAGAGATGGATTTTGATAGCAATGCAGGGCGTCAGATGGTGATAAAAGCGTTGATAAAGGCCGTGGAATATACAAGAATGAATGACTTGCGAAATGCTTGGTATCAGTTAGATATAATCGATAGCGATAGGACTCAAACCATCGTGCTTCTAAGATACTTGCTGGATGGCTATAAAGATTACAAAGACGGAAGTCTGATGGATTTCTACAATTTTCTGGTAAATGATTTACATGTCGAAATAACCAAGATTAAGGGCACGGCAATCAGGGATTTCTACCAGAACCACGCGTACGCAGATGCTGCCCTTGGAGTGAAGTATAGTGATTCAAATAACAAGCATAAAACCATCCATAAGTCAAAAGGAGAGGAGTATGATAACGTGTTTGTTGTTCTGAAAGAGGAAAAAGACTTAGAGTTCCTGTTGTCACCAAACCTAAATGACAACAATGTTCATCGGGTGTATTATGTGGCTGCTAGTCGTGCAATAAATCGCTTGTTTATCTGTGTACCGACATTGAGTGCAGAAAAACGTATCCAACTGGAAGGCATGCCAATAAACATACTTCTCCCCAATAATAGCCAATTGGGTTCGGGGCAGATTTGATTTGAAGGCTTAAAGTTGCACCACACTCTAGTTATTTCCACTATAGGCAGTTACAACAATGCCGTCCTGCTTAGCTAGCAGGACTTCGGGTAGGTTCTGATGAGACCATACATATAGAGAAGCGAATGAACTCTCTTATACCAAAAGCTACACCCAAGATTCATAACCTTGGATGTAGCTTTTTTCTTAACTGACAGATTTCTGGGTGTAGAAAAGGGTGCAAATCGCATAACTTGCTGATTTACACCCTTGTTTGCGGAGAGAGAGGGATTCGAACCCCCGGTACCTCTCGGTACGACGGTTTTCAAGACCGTTGTAATCGACCACTCTACCATCTCTCCAGAAGGTTACTTTGTAGTCAACCTGCTTCCTTGTTGAAAGCGAGTGCAAAGTTATGGATATTTTTTTGAACTACAAAATGTTTGGTAAAGAAATTTTTAGATAAAACACTTTTTAACAAAGAGAGGCATTCTAAAGTCTAATTGGGAGTAAAACCTGTCTATTTATATTGTGTTATGGGAATACAATGTCATTCCATGAATAATGTTGATATAGTACGCTTTAGCATTTTATACGGATACAATGCGTTTCTTGAGCAGGGGTTGACATACTACGCTTGCGCATTTATATGGATATAATGGGGCTCTATGAATAGTGATAACATGATACGAATAGGCGATTTGTTAGAATATTATATGTCCCCGTGGAGTGATGTTGATACGATATGGCTTGGCTATTTATTTGGGCATAATACATTCTTCTGAATAATGTTGGTATAATAAAGTGTGGTGTTTGATTATGGATATGAAGACGGTTTGGTGGAGGTATGGGTATGTAGGTGATTATTAGAAGAAACTATTAGAGTAGGGTAGTTGTAGAGAACCAATCGTTATAGTCCACATGTTATCAGCTGCCTCATTTGTACCAGTAGGAGGTTGTTGTGGAGATGATATTGTTATAGTTCACATGAAGAAGCATTCTTCCCAGCTATAAAACCTGTTGTCCAGGCTGCCTGAAGATTAAATCCACCCGTAATAGCATCGATGTCTAAAACCTCACCAGCAAAGAAAAGGTTTGGGCAGACTTTACTTTCAAGTGTTTTAGAATTAATAGAGCTAAGACTCACACCACCACACGTCACAAACTCTTCACGAAAGGCACCTTTACCAGCAATGGTGTATTGATCATTGACCAATGTTTCAATCATTCTGTTTAGTGCTTTACGTCCAATCTCTGCCCATGGCTTCACAGCATCTATGCCAAGTTTACTTAGTATATAGAGCCAGAGCCGACTTGGCAGACCAAATGGATGTAAGTTGGCAACCTGCTTACGCGGATTAGCAGCTTGAAATTTTAGAAGACAGCTTTCCACATCTTGCCGTGCTAGTTCATCTGTCCAGCTGATCGCAAGTGGAGCTTTATAATCATTCTCTGCAAGTGTACGAGCTGCGTAAGACGACAGCTTTAATATAGCGGGTCCACTCACTCCCCAATGTGTCACCAACAACGCACCCTGTGCACGTAGTTTTGTGCCAGGGATAGCCACAACGACTGGGTCAACCACTGTTCCCATAAGATCACAGAAGGCTCGGTCCTTTATATTAAATGTAAAGAGCGATGGTATAGGTGCCTCTATCTTATGTCCAAGGCGCTCAAGATAGTGTAAGCCACGTCCATTGGGTGAACCACCTGTTGTTATAATAGTACGATGAAACACGCGATGTGCACCATTCTCAAACTCCAGTTTTAATCTTCCATCTTCCATCTTATGAATATTCACCAAACGGTGTCGACAACATATAGTAACACCCAATTCATTAGCCTGGTGCACTAAACAATCAATAATGGCATGGGAGTCTTGTGCCTTCGGAAAGACACATTCGTCTTCTTGCGTCACCAATGGTACGCCATGTTTCTCAAACCACTTAAATGTATCCTCATGACTAAAGGTCTTCATCAATCGTTTCATGAGCATATAGCCACGTGGATAAGCCTGCTTCATGTCTGTAATGGCTGCGAAGCTATTGGTGACATTACAACGTCCGCCTCCGGTTATTTCAACCTTAGCCAACACCTTCTGTGCACGTTCAAAGATAGTCACCTTGCTTGAAGGGTTTGTTCTGCGAGCCATGATGGCTGCCATAAATCCTGCTGCTCCTCCGCCAATGATAGCTATATCCATTCGCTAAAATCTATTACTCAGGTCCAAAGAACTATCGACCTTTGTTATTTTGATATATTTAATGTGTGGTGATTATCTTTCTACGAGCAATCATTTAATCTCCAGTTGCTGTAGCTGATGAATGCACCTTCTTTCGTTTACCGCTGAACTCAGAGAAGTCAACACGGATAATCTCAACACGATGGAAACTCATGTGAGCATATTTATCGCCAAGCTCTTTGAAGTCAGGTGATAACTTGTCTATTAATAGATGCAGTGCATGCATCTTCTCTTCTTCAGAGAGGTGGATATGAGCTTCACCAAAGAAGATAGCACTTTCATACTCTGTGGTGAAATTACGTGGTAATAAATTCACCTTTCCAATGATACACAACGAAACCTTTGGGTTTTCCTCGATGGCTACTAACTTTCGTCCTTCAGGAGCACAATGAATATAGATACTGTGATCGCCGTCCCAAACAAAGTTTACAGGAATACCATATCCCATGTTCTCTGATACCATACTTAAAACACCATATTCTCCCTCACGCAGCAATTCTATTGCTCGTTCCTCATCCATCAGGCGGTCCTGTCTGCGTATGCGGTCATTAACATATTTCATATTCTACATTATTAATATGATAATTGATTATTGAAATTAAGAAATGTCTGTTATGAATTAATCTTATATGTTAAGAAAGCTTCACATCAGACTCCCAAATAAAAAAGACCTTGACTGATTCACATCACCCAAGGTTTAAATACTAAAACTAAATTAACCACTAAAAAAACTTGATGCAAAAGTACTCGTTTTTTCGGTAACGTACAAACTTTGCTGTAAGTTTTTTCTGCGTTTAACGCTTATTTTAACTTTTATTACAATGTCACGTGAATTCAACAAGCAAGTGCAAATTTACTTAATTAGTTCGTAAAAGCAGTCCTGTGGTGTTTTAAAATCTAATTTCTTTCTTGGCCTCATGTTAATTTTCTTTGAATACTTAGTTATTTGTTGCTGGCTGATATGCTCAAAGGTTTCTTTTTTTGGCACGTATTGCCTAATTAGTCCGTTAGCATTTTCTATAGCGCCTTTCTGCCATGAAGCGTATGGGTCAGCAAAATATATGGTAACACCAAGGCTTTTGGCTATCATTTCATGACAAGCGAATTCTGTACCATTGTCAGTTGTAATAGACTTGATATGGTCTTTGAAAGGAGATAGTAAGTGTATTACAGTTCGTGCCAGTTCTTTGGCATTTTTCCCCTCTTTAGTTTTCTCATAACACATGTTTGTACTACGCTCTATCAGTGTTACGATGGCACCATT
>NZ_JH114159.1:9057-26991 GCF_000224595.1 Prevotella sp. C561
CATCCTTGGCCAATACACCAGATATTTGTTCTGGAGACCATTGCTCAGTAATAAGAAGGCGCTTCGCCTCTTCCATGACATCCTTGTCGACTGAACGATTGCCTGGCTTTCTGCGCCTTGTTTGTACTGCATTTGCTTGGGCAGTTTCCCAATTATAGTGTCTTCGGACTCCGCTATTACGTCTTATTTCACGAGACACTGTACTTGCACTTACATTTATCGCCTTGGCAATATCTTTTTGTTTCGTTCTATTTTGGAGTAGCACAGAAATTGTGTACCTTTGCTCCGAGGTTAATTGTTTGTACATTGCAATGCAAAATTAATTAATCTTTGGGAGACAGAGGTCTCCCTTTCTTATTTTTATGCATTGCTTGTTGATTTTCTTCTCATGGGGGCTTCTCGCCCCCAAACCCCTCGGTGTTTTCAGGTATAGATTATTAAGCTACACCAGCACTTGGGATTGCAGTTCTATGTTGAACTTGCGTTGTGGAATAACAATTATTACAACTAACTCAATGTACTTTAATCCCTTTGTTCTCCTATAAAAACGTTATATTTATTGATTATTGCTTTCAATCGTGATTAGGTTAAAAAAGGCTTATCGATTCAATTAAATTATAATGCAGCATCTTAGTGTTAAACTATAAGAAATAGGGCGTAATTATCAGAAAACTTTACATTCTGTATCCGCAAAATTCGCTACTATGTTTCTCTGTTGTTGCTCTATAAAAAGTCTCCAATTCATTAATTGAATTATGAAAGTCTATATCATTATTGAAGTGAGAACAGTCATCCTCTTTCTCCTATTTTATTTGAAGTGCTAACGACCATTACTGGTTGTATTGATGATAAAATTGTTCCTGTTTTCTCTTAGTCTTGATTTATGAACAATGTTTATAGGAGTATTAACCTCTATTTTATCATGTGTGACACAATGTATTCTTTATGAAAATTTGCAGTATTGGGATTTTGTTACTAACTTCGCAGACAAGAAAGCCACTAATGGTGTTCGAAATAGTATCAAAGCATGGGACGAAATAAATTCGCACAAGACGAGATAAAAGAAATAGCTAAGCTCCTCCGATTAAAGAATGCGGGCAATCGAGCGAAGCAGAAACTTGTACGTCATGATCTTCGTACTATCTACGAGTTTAATATCGCTGACTTCAACGAGCCTGGCAAAGCTTTCGGCGAAGAAGAGTTGCAGGAGGCTATTCGTCGTGGAGCAATACAGATTCTTGACGATGCTACAATTGCTGATATGAAGGCAAAGCGTGCACGGGATAAGGCACGAGACGAGGCTGTACGTGAGCAAGAGGCTATTGAGGCGGGCGAGATGACTGACTGGAAGGCTGTTGCCAAGGAGTGGGAGGAATGGGAGAATACGCAGAATAAGCGTAACTAATGTGACCATTTATTTCTTGGCATTATTTTTGGTAAATGAAATATAGAATATGTTCCTTATCTAAGAGGATGAGGGATGAAGGATAAGAGAAACCCATTGTGTGGTTCCATCCTAATATATAAAAATAAGAATACAATGACATTATATCCCAAACTCATTACAGATGCACTGGAAAAGGTTATCTATCCAGGAACAAAAAAGAATATTATTGAGAGTGAGATGTTGGCCGATACACCCAGTATCAATGGCAACAAAGTAAGCTTTACGCTTATCTTCCCTCGTGAGACCGACCCCTTCCTCAAGTCTACTATCAAGGCTGCTGAGGCCCAGATTCACTATTCCGTTGGTAAGGAAGTAGAAGTAACCATTACAACAGAATTCAAGAATGCGCCACGCCCAGAGGTAGGTAAGTTGTTACCTCAGGTGAAGAACATCATTGCTGTAAGTTCTGGTAAGGGTGGAGTAGGGAAGAGCACTGTCTCTGCTAATCTTGCTATTGCATTGGCACGTCTTGGATATAAGGTTGGTCTGCTCGATACTGATATCTTCGGACCGAGTATGCCAAAGATGTTTGGTGTTGAAAACGAGCGTCCTTACGGTGTCGAGAAGGATGGTCGACAACTCATAGAACCTGTCGAGAAGTATGGTGTGAAACTCCTCTCTATCGGTTTCTTTGTCAATCCAGACACTGCCACCCTTTGGCGTGGTAGTATGGCTACCTCTGCTCTCAAGCAACTCATTGCCGATGCCGACTGGGGCGACCTTGATTACTTTATCCTCGATACACCACCAGGAACCAGTGACATTCATCTGACACTCATGCAAACACTTGCTATTACAGGTGCTGTGATTGTCTCAACTCCTCAGAATGTAGCCTTAGCTGATGCTCGTAAGGGTATTGATATGTATCGCAACGACAAAGTGAATATCCCTATCCTCGGATTAGTTGAGAATATGGCATGGTTTACTCCAGCTGAGCTTCCAGAGAACAAGTACTATATCTTTGGTAAGGATGGTTGCAAGAACTTAGCCAAAGAACTTGGTTGTCCGTTGCTTGCTCAGATTCCAATCGTACAGAGCATTTGTGAGAATGGCGATAAGGGTACTCCTGCGGCAACACAGATAGACACTATCACTGGTCAGGCTTTTCTCAGCCTTGCCCAGAGTGTGGTGACGGTTGTCAATCGTCGTAACAAAGAACAGGCTCCAACAAAGATTGTTGAGGTAAAGAACGGGTAAGCGTATAAACCGTATCTGCATGTTCATCTATAAAGAGAAATAGAGATATACGGATAATGTTTATATCTCTATTTCTCTTTTAGTTAACCCAGTGGTAGCTTCTTCCAAATCCTTAGATGTGGAACAATAGGCGATATTAAGAACTGATAAAAAGCAAAGCTTGGTCAGTAACTCTTTCTTGCTCAAATGACTAATTTGATTCTGAAGACTGATAAGTGTTAGGCAAATTTGCTCTTAGGGTAGGCTTTCCGTCTTCAAAGTGAATCGGTATCCATAGATACCTACTGTCAGTAATCTTCTTTGGGCGCCACATATCGGCCATAAATACATAGTCTGCACCATCAAATATCTTCTTCTCTTTTACCTTTTCAATCTTAAAGATATATGCACCTTGTGCACCGAAGGTTTTATTTGCGCCATCGCCATGGCACGGATTAGACAGCCGTTCCCATGGTCCCATAATATTCTTAGCACGGAACAGTCGAGCTGCGTTCGGTGCCCATCCTGTACATCCACTTGTTATCATCCAGTAGACACCGTCTTTCTTAAAGATTGTCGGTGCTTCATTCTGCTCGCCCATAGCAACGCGCACATACAAGCCTGTATGTCTTAAATAGTCATCCGTGAGCTCTGCAATATGTAGGGTTAGATTGTCTTCTGACGCATAGATATGATACGCCTTACCGTTGTCGTCAATAAAGATTGTCATGTCACGAGCCATCTGACCACCTTGTAAATCACGTACCATAAACATTCCACGCTCTATCTGTCTATACCAAGAGGAGGTCCACCATGTGTTAAACGCTGGTTCACTGAGTCTCTGCCGTAGCTCTGTTGTATCTGCCTCTATGAAATCTTTCGGCAAGATTCCTGCATTGATACGGCTCGAGCGTACGAAACGGAATGGACCAAGCGGTGTGTCGCTGACGGCTACTCCTGCACGGGCACTCTTATAACCCATCCCTCTCAGTTCTAAGTGGAACCACATTACAAACTCCTTTGTTTTCTTGTTATATACCACCTTCGGACGTTCAATGATACAGCCTTCTTGGATGTCGCTGCATGTGTCATTGCTCACAGGTAGCACTACTCCTTTGTTCGTCCAGTTCTGTAGGTCTTTCGATGTATAGCAACTGACGCCCTTTGAACTATACAGTGTGTTTCCTGACGAACGACTCTCACCATACCAATAGTAAGTTCCTTTATAGTTGATGATACATCCGCCATGTGCATTGATATGTCTACCCGTATTATCCTTCCACTCACCACCCGCCATCGGTGCTTGTGTATGAATAGTCAGTATGGGAATCATGACCATCAGTAATAACAGTATTCTTTTCATTCTTCTGAGTTGTTTGTTGTAAGTTCCTTTGCAAAGATAGTGAATATACAAAGAATGTAAAGTGTTTCTGTCAACAAATGCGTGTGGCGTTAAGTCTTATCTACGATAGTACTCGCTATGATATCCAGCCATACCCCTGTACAGCCATGTCGACAAAGTGGTCCAGCAAAAAATGATGTAACCAACTAATAGTTTATCTTTTTTTGAAGATTATAAGTTGATTAGAGAATATCCTTTAACGATATTGAGCAGGTAAAGGAAAAATATCCTCATTATCAGGATAATTCTCTATATTATTCATTAACCATAATTCAAATGTCTTATAATTATCAAAGAAACCAGCAAAGATGTTCTCTCTTTGACAACAAACAGTCTTCTGACTCTGATATAGCCTTGAGAATTCTTTGAACTCTTTCCATAATTTTATTTACATATTGTGTATATGTATTTATTAAACTCCTCATGTTCAAGTAGTTCATACATCATTTGCTGGTAGTTCTATTTCGCTGCTATCTTTTAGATCTTTGTATAAACTGAAGAACCTTCTTCTATAAGGTTTATTCCTTTTAAATTAGCAGATTCACAAAGTTTTTTAAATTGTTCTGTAACAATAATGTAGGAGATCTTTTCTTTCATTCTTACCATCAAAGAGTTATGAATTGAATTCGGGACGATATATAATTGTTTTATTATCTTTATAACGGCAGAACCATATCTTTTAGTTTCAATGACCGATCTGACCTCATCTAAACAAGGAACTATCTTAAGAATATTTGGAATGTAAAAAATTCCTGTTTGTGTTTCCATCCATATCTTTTATATTTACTCTTAAAAATTGAACATCTTCCTCATATCCTTTGAACAACTTTACGAACTTTGAACTTACTAACGGTGTCCCATATGTTGGCAAGACATCATAGTTATTCAAATAATCATCTATCTTGTCAACTTTATAGAAAATATCACTTTTTATTTCTATACGTTCTCCTTTTTCAAAGGCATTATATTGGATACTATTTTCTTCTGCATATTGAAGATATATATCCCGTTTATAAAACTCGTTTAACTGATAATACATAATTTAATAACATTTAATTTCACCTTCTCGTAAACCTAACCTTGTATCTTCTCTTAGACTTTCTATTGCATCTAAATTCTGTTGCCTACCCCAGCGCTTAGCATTTCCGAATTCAACAATATCATTTAACTTTTGCTTGATGTCGGCATTATAATTGGCATGTGCTTTATTCTATCCATTATGAATACTTCTTGTTGTATGGCTTCCATCTTCTATCGGCAAATAAATCAAATTACTTGGTTTATTAACGTCAAAACCAGCTGCTTTTATGGCGGGGTGTTCTGCCATCGATTTAGGTATGACGTGATGTAATTGATAGCCATCTAACTTTGGCATATTACCATAGTTCCACCCACCTTTAGGCATTCCACTTAGCCCTAACAAATCTATCCAACTGTTAGTATCGTGGACATATGCATAAAGTGACATACCTCCTCCTAACCTTATCGGGTCTTGACTGATGTAATTACCTATCCTTGGGTCGTAATAGCGGAAGCGGTTGTAGTAGAGGCGAGTCTCATCGTCCTCGTACAAACCCAATTGTCGGAAAGGAATGAACTGCCTGCTGCTGTGGAGCTTGTGAAGATTACCGTTTAGATAGAAGACTACCTAGTCAACAAATGAAAATATAGCAAAAGTAAAGATGGTAACATTTATACTATCTTTTATAATAAGCACAGTGAACATTACATCTTCAGTTTATCCATACTCATCAAAAAATAGTCTTGTAAGTCACCATTTATTACATTACCATTTATACTAAGTTCAAATAAACCGTCTTGGTTTGCGAACGAAGAAATATTGTCAATTTTCCCAAGCAGTATAGACACAACGTCTTGTATAACTAACTTTGTAAACGTCTGCATTTGTAGTCTTTGCCTTTCGCTCAGACTATGGTACAACTCCTTGCTATCCACCCAAGACTTATCATTTCCCACTATTGGGGTTGGAAGTGCTTTGAAATAGTAATCATACGCTTCCTTAAAAATCTCATGAGTTATGTTGTTTATAAATTCTTCTGCTGTCATATTACTTCTATGTGTTTTTATTTATAAGATATTTTCTTTTTTGTTTTTGCATTTCAGGATACATTGACTTGTTTAAATCAATAAGTTCCTGAAGTTGTTTGTTAGAAATCTCATCTCCATAAACTTTTCTCAATTCTCTTATGTCTCTTGCTCACAAATCTCTTGCATAAGTAAATAGTTTACCTGTTTTAGGGTTGATTGAGCTTCTGGAAACTATTCCTAAATCATCTTTAGTTCTTGTATGACCAACCGAAGGAACAAGAATTGCTGGAGCCTTTATTGCATCGTAATTTTTCACTAATTTGCCCATTACAGCTCTTTTGTCCAACGTGATGTGAATCTAGACCTGTACCTGCATTTATTCTAATAAAATCCTCGTGCAGCCCTACCTGAAAGGGAACTCCTACTCCTTGCAGTCCTAACACGTCAACCCAACTATTTGGCTCTTTCACATATCCATACAGTGTCGGATTATTTCCCGCTAACCTTATCGGGTCTTGACTGATGTAATTACCTAGCCTTGAGGCATAATAGCGGAAGCGGTTGTAATACAGCCCTGTCTCCTCGTCCTCATACTGACCTAACTGGCGGAAGGGGATAAACTGTCTGCCGCCGTGAAGGTTACGGAGATTACCATAGATGTCATAGTCTGCCTGCCAGACAACATCACCTTTATCATCGTATACCTGGGCGGGACGGCCGATGTAGTCGCTGATGATGCTGTAATGCCTGTCGCCGACAATCTTGGCTGTAGGGACATAGCCGGCATTGTCGTAAACCCACGTGATGAGATTCTCAACTGGTTCTGGCCCAGCATACAGATACGGCTAAACTTGTCGATGTAATGCTGTGGACGGTCTTCCTCCTCATAATACCACTCCTGCACCATCACATTTTCAGACGTCCTGATGCATTCCACGCATAGCGACAGTCATAGCCGTTATTGTACTATCTAATAAGGTCTATCAGTTTATTGTATTTGTCTACTGTTGTGGGATGCAAATTATACTTCTCTATTGCCTCTTGGAAAACTACTATTATTTTTTCTCTATACTGAATAGGAATCATGTCTTTATTATTCCAAACTGCAGTGTAGAAAACTGAAATGGATTTTCTTCGTGGGGCAATCTTAGAGATGGACAATATATATATCCATTTATTTTCGTATGTTTCAAATAAAGGGAGTTGTATAATCAAAATAGCAGTATAAAGCCTTACGTTATTCCCCTTTTTTAAGGAAATTAGAAACTTGAAGACCTCATCAGAAAGGTTTATTCTGTATTGATTATACAAACAGTACCAAGAAGACAAGATTTCTACAAGTATCACTGTATTGTTCTCATAAAACTTAGCTATAATCAATAAAATATCGGCAAAGTTCTTTAATTCTATTAGGAGTCTTTTCCGATATATAGAAAATTCTTTTCTACATATTTTTCCATTCTCTTTTATTAGTCTTTCCACTTCTTCCTCCGAGTATTGCTTCCAATTCTCTACAAGAGGATAGATTATATTTTGAAACTCTTGGTCAACATCTACCTTATCTTTATATTCCATATCTATTTACAATTATGTAAGATTACTTTCCCATCCTTTATCTCACCAGTCTCAGCCTTTTTCATTTTTTCATCAATTTCGGCTTGGGTATAGTAAGTTCTTCCTACTGCTAAATTGTCAGGGTCATATGAATGATAATATTGTCCATCCTTCCTATTTGCATTCTGAAGTCCTTTTTCATCAGCATGGTGTAGTGCAGAACCCTCTAAATTCCTTGATGCAATCCTATCTTTTACTTGAACATATCTGAACTCTGTAAAGTCTTTAACGCCAATATGATCAGCAATCCTGTCTTTAACAGGATTCTTTGTAATGCCATTGTATACGACTTTGTCATGTTTTATAAGCTGATAAAAATAATCTAATCCAAATAAATCAAACCACTTATTACAATCCCCCACATACCCATACAGCGTTGGATTATTTCCTGCTAATCCTATCGGGTCTTGACTGATATAGGTTTCTGTATTCGGGTCGTAATAGCGGAAGCGGTTGTAATACAGCCCTGTTTCCTCGTCCTCATACTGTCCTAATTGGCGGAAAGGAATGAACTGCCTGTTGCCGTGAAGGTTGCGGAGGTTACCATAGATGGCATAGTCTGTCTGCCAGACGACATTACCGTTATCATCGTATGCCTGGACGGGGCGGCCGATGTAGTCACTGATGATGCTGTAATGTTTGTCACCAACAGTCTTGGCGGTAGGGATATAGCTGTCACTGTCGTAAATCCACGTGATGAGGTTCTCAACTGGTTCTGGCCTGTCAAGTGTGACCTCACCAGCCTCGGTAACAACCGTCTTCGGACGGTCATACTCGGCATAGTCCCACTCGTGTAGGATGACATCACCATCCCAGCGGTAGCGATATACTCGTCCGTCAAAGACCTTCTCAATGCGTCTGCCTAAAGCGTCATACTTGAACGTAACGGTCTTGCCGTCCGGCCGTGTTACACTTCTAAGCATACCATTGCCCTGCCACGTATAGGCATAGTCACCGCTCTGCCAAGCAAGGAACTCATCCCGTGTCTCCGCATTATGCGATGGTTCCATCCTACGCATAGTCTTCAGCACAAGGTTGCCATGGCTGTCATAATAATACCGCCACTTCTTGTCCTCACGCAACTGTCCACCACGACCATAACTCCTGTCCATTCGGTCGGGACTATCGTACACGTTACCCATCAGGTCCGGGTTGCGCCACTGACGGCTGCCGTCACCAAACACTGCCCCTGACAGAGAACCGAAGGCGTCATAATCGTAACGAATATTTCTACCGTTTATTGTGTCAAACTTTCGTAGAAGGCGAAGATTATCACCCCAGATAATAAATACGATGTTTACCCATTACCATGTCTTTCCATTCTCTACGAACAACTTATCTCTATACTAACCGATACTTGTAAACTATTTTCGTACGACTTAAGACCGATATATGCTTTTCTGGCTTTGAGAAGACGCCTAACTAACTTGTAGAAGATGCTCTTTTGAGGTCTCACAAACGCCCTTTTGAACCCTTACTAGGCACCTCTCTGTTACGACGTCATAACTCTTTAATTTACAGTTGTTTGCAAACTTACATTTTGTATATATTTGCTATTTTATTTTAGGGTCTTTATATGAATTTATGTTATGATATTTCAATATTCTATCTGTAATTCTTTGAAGCGCATTAACATGAAAAGGTTTTCTGTATAGAAAGATAAATAAAACAGACAGCCAAGACAGTTTTGCCCAGCTATTTGCTAAATGCATAATTTCTGTTCTTCCGTTAAAGCTATATGGAAAGTGTCTACGCATTTAACGGTAGTACCCTCAAAAGCTCTTAAAAAGAGTTTTTTGGAGGGGACAAAACCACCCGTCTCAATTGAGGCGGACAGTTTCTACTACTATTGTTTTTCTCTGAACTCTTTTAATTTCTTCTCAATATAAGAAAAATCGTTTATAGCTTTGTCCTTGTTCTTGGCTCGGTCATATTTTTCACGCCATTTCCTGATTCCGAAAGCATAGAACTTAATTCCTTCTTCTGTTAAATCTCCAATTATTATCTGTGATTCGTCAGTAGCCTTTTCCCCCTTCTTTAATATCTTTCTTGATGTTAATTTATTGTCTTGTAGGAAATTAACAATATTCTCAAAAAAGCGATATTGCCTTTCTTTATACTCTTGAGTTATAGGCTGAGGAGCCAATTTAGACTGAGTAAACCAAGCAACTTTTGATATAATTTCATTTTTATCCATATTATATATTATTAATGATACATTATTGTTTTAGAATTCAAATCAACATCTAATCTTTGAGTTTCAATATCATAAATATCATATAAAGCACCTTTCCTTCCTGGAGCTTTAACATGTGCTCCACCTTCTGCTTTTCCTCTAATATTCATTTCTTTTTCAAGTTGTGCTGTTTTATCTGCTGTCGGACTTGTAACTTCATAAACACCTTTTACCTTACCGTCTTCAACAACAACAAAATCTAATCGCCGTCTTGCCCCAAAACTCACCGCTAGCCAAACCAATTGGGTCTTGTGAGATAAATAGCCCTGTATTTGGTTTGTAATACCTAAAGCGGTTGTAATACAGTCCAGTCTCCCTATCCTCGTACTGACCTAACTGGCGGAAAGGAATGAACTGTCTGCTGCCGTGAAGGTTGCGGAGATTACCATAGATGTCATAGTCTGCCTGCCAGACAATGTTACCGTTATCATCGTATGTCTGGACGAGACGGCCGATGTGGTCGCTGATGATGCTTTAATGCGTGTCACCAACAATCTTGGCTGTAGGGACGTAACTGTCACTGTCGTAAACCCATGTGTTGAGATTCTCAACTGGTTCTGGTCTGTCAAGTGTGACCTCACCAGTCTCGGTAACAACCGTGTTCGGGCGGTCAGACTCGGCATAGTCCCACTCGTGCAGGATGATATCACCATCCCATAGATAGCGATACACACGTCCGTCAAAGACTTTCTCAAAGCTTCTGCCTAAGGTTTATATCTAAGCATGATAATTCTTCTTATTAGTACATTCGATCCAGCTCAATATTAATTCTCCATTTTTTTCGCCACAGATACTTAATGATGTCAAGATTAAGCATTGGAGAAAATTGTAAGTATGTTTCCCCTCCTGTAAGATTACCGAGAAGATTTTAATAAGAAATGGACTTTGTGTATGGCAGGTTTCTACTAAATTCTTTCATAGATAGTCCTTTCTTTTGGTGTCATATCTATACTGTCACTAAACTGTAGCCCCTTCAATCCAGCTGCAAATAATGCTGTCTTAATTTTCTCACTTACAACAATACTTCTATGCATCTCTTCACAACGTACAATATCAGTTTTATTGTTATCAAAGAGATTTCTTCTAAGTTTCATGTAATAAAACATATAATCTGGATTATTTCTGTCAAAATTCATGAGGCGGAATTCGCTGTTCTCCAAATCAATACATTTCATGAGGTGTGGCACGTTCATGGCGTAAAAGCCATCAATTTTTTCATTGCCACAAAATAAGTCCACATCAAAAAATTGGATGTCCTGCACTTGTGTTTCTAATACTTCTTTAAATTGTCTGCATACTAGTTCAGGACCAGTTGATTCCAACAACACTGCAGATCTTATTTTTTTAAGTTTGAACTTTTGGGAATATTATAGAATAATGGCAGGTCTTTGTACAGTAGACGTTCCCCTTTGAGAAATTCTTTGTAATCTAAAGAAATGTCATTATCATATTCAACCCAGCCAAATGTATTCTTTGTTGTTGTTAAAATGTATCCATCCATAAGTTAATTGCAATTTAATTTTACCCGTTTGTGTCTCAAATCATCACCAATATTCTCCATCATATCGTCCAAATGCATTTTTTATATGGTCACTAGCATTTAAAGATTTTATAGCATCAAGTCTATTTAAAATCATACGATCATAAGCAGAATTATGCCTCCCTTTGTGGTTAGTTCGCGTTGCGTCTATTGATGGGTTAGTTGGTAATTGTATATTTCTTTTATTTTGGTGAACATTGAACCCTAATCTGTCTAACAATGGGTGTTTTGTAGATTGAAGAATGATGTGATGTTTCTGATGTCCTGGCATTTGGGGAATTTGAAATCAATCTCCTTTTAACCCAAATGAGTCGCACAACTTATTACAATCCCCCACATACCCATACAGCGTAGGGTTCTTTCCTGCTAATCCTATCGGGTCCTGGCTGATGTAATTACCAATCCTTGGATCATAATAGCGGAAGCGGTTGTAATACAGTCCAGTTTCCTCGTCCTCGTACTGACCTAAATGGCGGAAAGGAATGAACTGCCCGCAGCCGTGAAGGTTGCGGAGGTTACCATAGATGTCATAGTCTGCCTGCCAGACGATATTACCATTATCATCGTATGCCTGGACAGGACGACCGATGTAGTCGCTGATGATGCTGTAATGCGTGTCACCAACAATCTTGGCAGTTGGGACATAGCTGTCACTGTCGTAAACCCACGTGTTGAGATTCTCAACTGGTTCTGGCCTGTCAAGTGTGACCTCACCAGCCTCGGTAACAACTGTCTTCGGACGGTCATACTCGGCATAGTCCCACTCGTGTAGGATGACATCACCATCCCAGAGGTAGCGATATACTCGTCCGTCAAAGACTTTCTCAATGCGTCTGCCTAAAGCGTCATACTTGAACGTAACGGTCTTGCCGTCTGGCCGTGTTACACTCCTAAGCATACCATTGGCTTGCCACGTATAAGCATAGTCACCATTCTGCCATACAAGGAACTCATCCTGTGCCTCTGCATTATGCGATGGCTCCATCCTGCGCATGGTCTTCAGCACCAGGTTACCATGGCTGTCATAATAATACCGCCACTTCCTATCCTCACGCAGCTGTCCACCACGACCAAAGCTCCTGTCCGTACGGTCAGGGCTATCGTACACATTACCCATCAGGTCCGGGTTGCGCCACTGATGACTTCCGTCACCATATACAGCCCCTGACAGAGAGCCGAAGGCGACATAGTCGTAACGGACACTTCTGCGGTTTATTGTGTCAAACGTTCGTAAAAGGCAAAGATTATCCCCCCAAGTATATGACTTGTCATACAGCGTTTGACCATTATGACGCACACGCTGATGTGTAGGACGGCCAAATTTGTCATAGTGCATTGTATGCTCCATACAAACGACTATGATGCACGATGTTTCAAATATGAATAGACACTATCACTACATAGAACAAATCTACTGCTAACCTCTGTCCTAATTGCGTTTTACTTAAATACCAAAAGGTGCTTAATTTGAAGCTTAACTAAATTTAAGATGGACTCCAATTAAGCGTCTTTTCTTATAATGTTTTACAACACACTTATTGCATACGGGTTAAACTTTTCTTTCGAAGTTCCACTTTTATGATTATTCTCAGAAGCTAAAGTTAAACAGTTGTAAATATATTTTAGCTCTATAACGAATCGTGTGGGTAATTATAGAAAACTCAGATAAAAATATTACCTTTGTTTTATGAATAGTATCGAGATATTTATACAGGCTTTAGGCCTATTAGAAGCAACTTGTTAAAAGGAGGTAAGGAGATTCGTAAATACAGAAAACTTTAAGTATATGGTCTATTCCATAACAGGGGAGCTTAAAACAGGATTACCTACACAATTCGTTATAGAGCCTGTTTTTCCAATGAAAGGCGAGATAATAGGTGTCCGATGCCAAACTTGCTAAAAAGATGAAATAAATCATCACTCATTCGAGTTTTAACACTCAAAAGTTTGGATAACTCACTTATTTTCTCTATTTTTGCTTCCATAACAGTTTTGTTGTCTTGTCTTTAAAATCAGTTGTTTAGCGATTACTAATTTACAAAGAAAATTCGACAAACTGTTATTTTTCTACTATTTATTAGGGTGGGGAACTTTAGTGATTTATGTATGAAAAGTAAAAGTACTGCACAATTTCTTATTCTCTGTTTATTTCTGATACTTTCTGAAAACTGTAGTAGGAAAGTTGAATTTACAGAGATAAAGCGAAGGACTACAATTATTAATGGACAATATTATTATGATATCTTAGTATCTAACTGTTCAGATTCCATAGGAGAACTTAAGTCCCAGATGATTTCTTTCTATAATATGAAAGCCCGTAATTTAAAAAGTAAGGGGGATCACAAGATTATTGCAGGAATGAAATTTTATAAAAAAACATCCTGTACTTCTTATTTCTTAAATTATGACGAAGAACATACTGATGCATTTGATCTTACCGTTAAGGAGATTGAATTCTGTAATAACGAACTTGGAACTATATCCGAAGACAACATAGACGGTAGAATAGTCTATATGATTACTCTATCTAAAAAAAATGGGGATGTTATCGTTGAATTTCTAAAATGGGATAAGAAAACCAACAGATTATCCGAAAAATAAAAGCATTTGTATGATAACGGACAATGAGATAAGCTATCTCGTAAATAGCAGTTTGTAGTCCAATACATACCTGCCTTTTACATGGTCGTAAACACGACTGATACCCCCCCATTCTCACACCACTCTTCTCAAGCACAGTATCATCTATAATGAAACATGTCGTGGTATTGGATTGAGGAGCTTCGCATACTTACGCAAAAGGCACATATAACGCAGGGTAAAGCGGTTCATCAATCGTCTCCAATCCATCTGGGGGCGAATCTTCATTCGATAGAAACAGTTCTTACTATGATTTGAAAGCTCATATATCTTATGCTTGCATATACTGTGGATGCTTTCACTCACAATGCGGAAAAGGCAAAGAGAAAGGATCAATTCCGAAGCCGAAACCTCATCATGTTTTTCCAATGACAGGCGAAGTAACAGTTGACCGAGGCCAAACTTTCCAAAAAGATGAAATTAATCATCACTCATTCGTGTTTTAACATTCAAGAGTTTGGATAACTCATTTATTTTCTCTATTTTTGCTTCCATAACAGTTTTGTTGTCTTGTCTTTAAAATCAGTTGTTTTGCGATTACTAATTTACAAAGAAAATTCGACAAACTGTTATTTTTCTATCTATTTATTAGGGTGTGAATTCAACCAGCTAGTGCAAATTTATAATATATTTTTAAGGTACTTGCATTTTGGATCTTGAAATTTTATGTTCAGTTTTGAATTTCTGGTTATTTTCTTCTGTATAGTCACAACCATCTTGCTATTGAGGTCATCGAGGTACACTGTAACTCTAATCCTATATCTTTCCTTAGTAAAATCATTTTTTGTTTATTTTATAAGAATATCAACAAATATCAGTTCCTTGTTAGCCTTACAGTACACATTCGTAACAATGTTGAAGAAGTTTAACCACAACTATTATGATAGAAATGATGTACCCAGTCCCTCCCATAAGTATTTATAAAAACACATCCACCTTCAGGACTATTTCTTATTTTCAGATGGTGTTGTATAGCTCTTGGGATGGTAAGGAAACTTAACTCCTCGTTGCTCAAGTCTACGTTTTACTTCCTGGGCCATCTTTCCATTCTGAGAATCAAGGTCAAACCCTTCATCATAATAATCCTGTACAGCAGAGGCAACATTAAAATCAGGATCTATATCACTCATAGGATTTGCTCCTAAATTTAATAAGAAGAGAACCATACCCCAATTATAGATAGAAGCCTGACTTCCAATGATAGAGACTCCAGATATACAATAGTTTATGTCTGCACCATGTTCTACTAGATATTTGATTTTTTCTTTACTTTGAGAATTGTCATGACATGAAGCTTCTAATGGCGTGATACCGATAGTATCATTTACATTCGCACCATATTCTATAAGAAGTTTCATGTATTTAATTTCATAGTATGGATCTCCTGAGGTTTCAAGGCAGACACCTAATTCTTTTTCTTCACTATAACCTTCCTTTTGGTATCCAGGTTTACTATAAAAATTATTGACAATATTAGGGTTAGCACCATTCTCTAATAATAATTTCATAATATCATACTCTTTCCTCATCAATGCAAAGTACAAATAAGTCATACCACCTTCACTCAGCTTGTTAATATCAACACCTTCTTTTATTAGTAATCGTACAGAGTCAAGATTATTGTTATAAATAGCTGAAGCCATCTCTAACTCTATTCCCTTCGAGAAATAATCTGTTGGAAGAGGGCCATTCGCTCTCTTTTCGTTAATCATAAAGCTACAACTTGTTAGAAATATGGATATAAAAAATAAGATAATATGCCTCATCATAATGAAAGATTAGATTAGTATTGTTGATGTTTTCTTTTATGTATTTCAAATTACCTTTCTTATTCTACATAAAATAAAGGTGGGTTATGTCCATCTAATATTAAGCTTTTTCCGTTAAGTGTGTAGACAAGACATTTTAACGTATATAAGCTATAATGAGAAAAGAATTTGCATGTTATTTCTAGACAACGTACGATATCCAGTTAGTTGGAAACTACCAAACCATATTTTAGAAGGTGTCCATTTCTATCTTAACAAATGTACAACTATAACCATTTAACGAACGAGCCTAATAATTTGAATTAGTCAACAAACTTTATATTGTGTTAGCCCTTGACATAGGTGGGATAATATAATACAAAACTTGTCCCATATTTTATTCTCCTATAAAATTAAAAATATCATTACCATCTTGAGGATGATTATCATAAAATACCTTCGCCCTATCATCAGATTCATTAACACCCTGTTTAAAGACATGGATCTTTGTTTTTTTAATTTATATTTCTTGGCACCCACTTCCAAATAGATATCGAACCAATTATTATATTTACTTATTTGAATGATAAGTTTTCCTGCTTGAGTAGGATTGTTACCATAAACCTCCATAAATGCTTTTTTCAGTTCTTCTTCATCAAAATAAAAATGCCCAGTATAAAGCATACCATCTGTAATCCATTGGAACTCCATCTTATTTGGTCTTGAAGGCTGTTCGAAATACCCAGGGTCATCATGATTCAGAATCTCGCCATTAGCAAAGTTAATCACGAATTGTCCCTTGCGTAGCTCTGTCTGTTTGTTCTCAAATTGTATGTCAAATTGATAATTAAAACGTTGTGCATAGAATGCCCATATCTTGTCATACTCAGAGCCGTGTTCATTGAAGAAAGAATTCTCATTTTCATCAGAACAAAGACTGTCAACTGTTTGGAAAGCATTATAAAACCCTTCACTGAATTCTTTAAGTGTCATGTGCGTTTCTTCCCCCTTTAATGTATCGCAAATAAGTACCCTTCTTAAATTTCCTATCCCCAAGTATAGCCATAGATGTCCTTCTGGAAGAATTGTTACATTAAACTCGTTAAAGTCCATATTACTTTCTCTCCAGTGGCTATAAAATCCTTCCCTAAAGGCTTTTAGAAGTTTGTTTTGTATTTGTTGGGAGAATTTAATATTTGCCCTATAAATCTTTTTATCTGCTATTGATACCCACACCATGTCTATACCCTTGGGAATACTGACTTCGCCTTGAGGTGGATTTACTGAAAAAGGTGTTGCTGTAACATTACCGAGACCCGCCATAGCAGTTTCATCAAAAACATCTACCGTTTCCTCTCCTTTATCTCCATAAAAAGCCTTTGCATATTTTAATTCTGAGCTATAATGTACTGGGGATGATACATAAAAATCCCAACTAAACTTTGTTTTCATATTATTTCCGTTTGATAGACCTTTACATGACAGTGTTGTTACGCAAAAGACCAAAATAAATACTACTGGATAAATCTTCTTCATATTCTTATTCTTTAGCTATATCCACATTGGTACTGCTTTTAATATATAAATTATCTAGTGATGTAATTGTAGTGACTCTATACGTTTCATAAGTTGAGTCTTCTCATATTTTAGTTTTAATTGACTTCATAACTAAAGTTTCCCACCCCGTGAATTCAACAAGCAAGTGCAAATTTACTTAATTAGTTCGTAAAAGCAGTCCTGTGGTGTTTTAAAATCTAATTTCTTTCTTGGCCTCATGTTAATTTTCTTTGAATACTTCGTGATTTGTTGCTGGCTGATATGCTCAAAGGTTTCTTTTTTTGGCACGTATTGCCTAATTAGTCCGTTAGCATTTTCTATAGCCCCTTTCTGCCATGAAGCGTATGGGTCAGCAAAATATATGGTAACACCAAGGCTTTTGGCTATCATTTCATGACAAGCGAATTCTGTACCATTGTCAGTTGTAATAGACTTGATATGGTCTTTGAAAGGAGATAGTAAGTGTATTACAGTTCGTGCCAGTTCTTTGGCATTTTTCCCCTTCTTTAGTTTCTCATAAACAAC
>NZ_JH114159.1:27067-33975 GCF_000224595.1 Prevotella sp. C561
GGCTAATATACTTGCCGTCCTTGGCCAATTACACCAGATATTGTTCTGGAGACCATTGCTCAGTAATAAGAAGGCACTTCGCCTCTTCCATGACATCCTTGTCGACTGAACGATTGCCTGGCTTTCTGCGCCTTGTTTGTACTGCATTTGCTTGGGCAGTTTCCCAATTATAGTGTCTTCTGACTCCACTATTACGTCTTATCTCACGAGACACTGTACTTGCACTTACATTTATCGCCTTGGCAATATCTTTTTGTTTCGTTCTATTTTGGAGTAGCACAGAAATTGTGTACCTTTGCTCCGAGGTTAATTGTTTGTACATTGCAATGCAAAATTAATTAATCTTTGGGAGACAGAGGTCTCCCTTTCTTATTTTTATGCATTGCTTGTTGATTTTCTTCTCATGGGGGCTTCTCGCCCCCAAACCCCTCGGTGTTTTCAGGTATAGATTATTAAGCTACACCAGCACTTGGGATTGCAGTTCTATGTTGAACTTGCGTTATTACAATTCTAATTTTGATGTTACTAACAAGCTGTAGCTCTATGTTTAAGAAATCATATAAAATAAAAGCTCCTGAACCACAGTTGTATTTCACGACAGGTGAAGAATTAAAGATGGCGACTGCTATCTATGATGGCGATCTTCATTCTATACAATCTATGATTGATAACGGTTTTGATCTGAATCGCATCGGTAGGGGCGGCATGACTTACCTTTATTATGCCATGTTAACGATGAATTACGACACGATGGAATTGTTGTTGAAAAATGGTGCAAATCCTAATATACATAGCAAATTCTTTACAGATCCAAATTTGCATAAGAAAGGACAGAATGATGAGCAAAACACAGGGGTATGCCTTGAATATTCTGGGTATCCTGCTTATGATATCAAATATATGAAACTCTTAATAAAATATGGTGCTAATGTAAACGATACGACCTATATTAGTCCTCTCAGCTCTTCTGTTCGAGATAAAAGCCAGGGAAAAGAAAAAATCAAATATCTCGTGGAACATGGTATAAATCTAAATTTCAGCATGACTAAGACCTCTGTCGTCTGTAGCCAGGCCACTATTTATAATTGGAATATGGTACTTTTTTTATTAGACATAGGAGCAGATCCTATGGCAAGTGAGGACCCTGATTTTAATGTTGCCTCTGCTGTACAGGATTATTATGATGAAGGGTTTGACCTTGATTCTCAGAACGGAAAGATGGCTCAGGAAGTAAAACGCAGACTTGAGCAACGAGGAGTTAAGTTTCCTTACCATCCCAAGAGCTAAACAACACCATCTGAAAATAAGAAATCGATGAAGAGGTTTATTGTTGATATATTTTTATGTTATTGGCATCTATAAAATAAATTTAGTTGAAGTAAAGTACAAAAAGTTTATACAAGAAGTGAAATTCTCCAAGAAGAAAATGAGACAAGACTTAATGGAAGGAACTTTAAGAATTATTCTAATCGTTAATTTAATTTATCTTTGTATTTGGTTCTTTTTTTCTATGTCTTCTTATCATAAAATGTAATTATATAGCACAGAAACACAATTAGCATATTGAATTCTGCAATCCAATGACATAAAACCAGTGTAGATTGAATAGTAACCTATATGGCAGATGTTGTTTAAATCGTTTTAAATAAAATAAATTATGAGATTATTTAATTTTTTCTTTAATCGTTCTAAGCAGGAACAAGGTAAACCTATCAGGGATAAAATAAAAAATAAGAACCATTTTGAAAAGTTACTATCCGAAGAAAAAGAAGTAATAAAGCAACGCAACGAGATTATTTCAAAAGGTAATCAGAATGATTCTAATTCATATATTTATTATGCAATAGCAGATAGCTATATGAATCTACTAAAAATAACATATTCATTGGGAGTTAAGATTAAGGAATTACGGGAAACATATATAGTATCATTACAATCTTTTTTACTTGGTTTTGAATCGAATGAGCCAATGTATTTTGATATCTTAAATAGAGTAGCATTAGGTTTTTTATTGAACATTTCAAATGAAAACTTTAAACAGTTAGCTGATTATGTTCAGCGAATGGACGAGCAGGCAAAGCCTGCAGACTGGACTCCTGACCAGTTACTTTGGTTTATACTGAACTCTCGATTGAAAGAAGATGAGAAGCAAGCGTATGCAGACAAGCTTGCTTTTCCTAAGTTGTACAAAGGACTTTTCAAGTTAACACAGATATCAGATGCACAAGAAGCAAAGAAAGTACTTGAAGACTATATAGGGAAATGGTATAACCTAAACAAAAATGCACCTTGGTATAATAGTCATTTGAAAAAGAACTGTTACCGAGGCTATTGGGCGTGGGAGGTTGCAGCTGTTGCAAAGATAATGAACATCGACGACTCCGATCTGAAGGATAATCCGTATTATCCCTATGATATGGTGCATTGGGAGGGCAATGAAATAACCACAGAGGAGTAGCCAACGTAACAGCTTGTATATAAAACTGTTTCAAATAAAATAGCACAAGAATACTTACATTGTTCATTTCAAAGAAACTCATGACGTAAACAATGAGGCACCGATGTTTATCATAATGACTTTCTCTGCTGAAAATATCAGCGTGGGTAATGCCGGACCAGACAACAGTTGGTCTCGTTCATAGATTTAAGAAAATTAATAACAGCGTCAAGCTAAGTTCTTGATGAACTATTCAAGAGATTGATAAAAAACAATGGGATGTTCCTCTATTTGTTGAAATAAGATACGTAAAAGGCTCTTCAGAATTATGGAGTGATAATGATATGTATACGTTTAGGTCTCTGACGAAATGTCACACAAAGAGATGGAGAGTATAGGGGATTATTACAACAATGCAATAGGAGTCACGCACTGTTGCGGCGTGGAGCGACAGAGATAGTTTGCGATTTCCATTAGCAATTTATACACAAATCGTTTGTCACAAATGAGTTATCAGGAATCTGTAAGCTACACCTCCGTCACTCATTGTACAATATCGTAACTGTAAGGGTGTCTGTATTTCCATTTCTTTCTGTCAGTTAGGTCAGTGTGACGATGATGAGATATGCCTCCACAATAACAGACTCAGATATTACGATACTGAAATAGCCAAATACATCAACCAAAACCCGATAGGGTTAGTGAAAAATAATCCTACATTGTATGGATTTATTCTTGATCCAATACTTGGGTTGACCTATTTAGATGAACTATTATCCGATTACAATATTACTCGAATAACAAAAGGATCTAAAGGAATCAAAGAGACATTAAATATAATTGTAAGTAACCCAAATACTATTTTTGTTGTTAAAGCTAAAGGTATCCTTTAAGTGTGGCAGATGTCACACAGAAATATAAAATATCACCCCTAATCACATGAAAAATGATATAGATAGTTGTCGTCTTAAATTTAGAAAAAATAATTTAGGTACTGAATAATATATTATTAAAAGCGACGTTGAATTAGAAATTAAAACAACAAAGTTTATAAAACGTTATAAATGATGAGTAACTTAGTATTAAATCAACAAGAATATAAAGAGATACTCTCCACTCTTAATATTACTATAGGTTATATAGATAAGATTGCGTCTGGCTTCTATGGGATAGAAGAGACGGCTTTAGCTCTGTTATTGGGTTTTAGAGAGAATAAGACTCTAGACCAATTAGCTCATATAAGATACATTCTTCAGATTGCAATGGAAAAGCAATTTTCGAATGAGGAATATGATGAAATCATAGAGCAAGAAGTAAAGACATGGAGGCCACCTTATAATAGCTCGAAAGAGGAATTGCTATTAATGTTAGAAAAGTAATCTTACATTATTCCTGAGTTGCCATTTTTTAGAGATGATATACTCGGTAGACATTTTAATATGTTGTACACGGAGGAGGTTAAAACCAGCCCCTTGACATGGGCTTGGAGCCATTCTAAAAAGGAAAAGTAGTTTCGATATATCAGATTCTGGTTGGCATAGACAACGGTACGGTAAAGATTAGTAATCAAACTGAAATTGTAAATCCAGTATTAGAACATATAAAACATCTGTATAGGCACTGGGTGGAATGATGAGGCTACAATCTGACGCTCTATGAAAAATGACACCCTCTTGATGAATCACTTGAAGTAATTTTACGATTTTGATTATGTGTATGTTACTTTTTCTTTGTTCCATCACATAGATAAGAACTTTCAATCAGCTGGGTATCTGAAACAGCTTAACTGCCTCTTCTTATTAATCTTATAAACATCAGGTACTTAGTTTATTGTAAATAAAAAAGAAAGGGGAAATAGCATAAAAGTTAGTTTGCATCAGACTGAATTTATGATATGATAGTGTCTATTCATATATTACAATCATTGATTGTGGGAAGCGCAGCAATGTTGAATACAGCTGTTGGCCGCTCTCCACATCGGCAAGTCCGTCATTATGAGCGAGTACTTTATGAAAAGTCATATATCTGGGTGATAATATTCACCTTCTACAGAAACTTGATACAATAAATCCACGTCAGACTATTCACCACGATATCACTCTAAGTCAAAGGTAACAGAATTTACCACAACGTACAAAAAAATCTTTGTAAGAGATTGTTATACTGACAATAAGTGTAGTTCTTGGATAAGATATCTGATACTGCAAATCATGCCTTGTTACCCGAACAATTCAATACCGAGCATAATCTGTCTAACTCCTTATCCCCCTGTTTCAACAGTAACGGTATCAGACAGAACTCGAATGAGGGTTGGTAAGACTATTCCTCTCCCAGAATTTAGCGGTGTAGATATGAACATAAAACAATTCCAATTACGGGAACGCATCCTTGATGAGACTTTCAGAAAACAAAAAGATTAAGCGTTATTATTAACAATATAAATATACAAAACATGGCCAACCCTCAAGAAGCAAGTGTAAAAGACTTTGATCTAAAAAAAGAAATATGTTTTGATTCTATAATTATTAAATTATATGATGTTCCAACTAAATGTAAATGTAATAGAAACATAGTTGGAGAAAATGAAAAAGGGGAGTTAATATGGCAAATAAGAGATGTAAATCCTTCATTAGACTCGCCTTTTACAGATATTGTTTATGTTGATCATGAGAAAATTATAGCTCATAACTGGTTAGGTGCAGATTATTATATCAATATAAGGACAGGTATAATGCAAATAGTTAATAGGGACTCAAGATTATGGTAATAGTATTACTATGATTGACTTACTATTGCCAATAAAAAAAGAATACAAAAGAATTGGAACAGATAGATATAAGCCTACATGCATAAAATGAAAATCTATAATATATCAAGTTATGTGGGAAAAGATGGCTTTGCGACTCTTCGACCAAGTAATTGACAAATTATTAAGAAGGTTAACACCATGGATGTTTGGTGGGATGATTGGTGTAGTGGTGGAGCTAAAATAGGAGATTGCATTTATTGTGGAGCTATAAATGTTTGTAAAGGTATCATTTTTGAGCAATTAAGAGGAAAATTCAAAGAGCTAAAAAGTGTACCCTTAAGGTTCAACGAAACCAAAAAAATAAAGACAAAGAATATTAAACGAATAAAATGGTTACCCAAAGAGACTATTCCTTTAACTGCTTTTTATAGTCCAAGGGAGATAGATTGTCTTCCTCAAAGTACTATTGTTAGAAGCGAACGAGCTATAGAAGAAATAACAGGAGTTGCTGAATTTAGAGGGGGAGTTATCATAACAAGAGAGGTAGGAAAAGGATTTTTTTTAGTTCTGATATAATTGGCGATCTTGACATATTTTCCCTTACAAACTCTGGTTTTTTGTTGTGTACTAAACGTGTAAAAAGAATTTTGTGAAAGCCAAGGTTATAATAATGTATCGTTCTTGGAAATGGGTAAAATAATATAACTTGCCATAAAAGTTAGCAGGAAATGGATGGAAGAAAAAGAAAGACTACCGTTGATTGACTGGTAGAAAGCTACGCAGCCAAAGTCGAAGAAGTTGGAACTGATACAACGCTCATCCGTCAAGGAACTGCCACAGGCTTATGCCAAAAAGGTGTTTTCTTATAAAACTCATCTGATACTGAACTACTCTTTGGATAGGATAGTACAGGACTATGGGTGGATATCTTAGCGAGTACTATTGAGATAAGCGTTGCATCTTTGACTTCATCCCCTTCCATCAATTTTGTCAGTATGAGGATGACGAGACGAGACCCTACTACAACCACTCCCTTTTTTCTCTTTCCCTACTTTTGTTTTTGTAAAAGTTTATCGCATATACCATATCCAATACTTACTTTTTATGGTTCAAGATGACGCCCTTCTGCCTTCAAGAACACGCCCTTCTTGACGCTTGTTAACGCTCTTCTTGCACCTTATTAGGCGTCTTCTCCACTACTACTCACAACATACTGATTTAATGCAGATTACAGACGTGAACCATGTATATAACCTTCGTCATTAACTCCTACCTTTCATTACATTTTTGTTGAGACTTTTCATACTCATACCGAGTTCCACAGACATACAAATACGGCGGTTTAATTGAGTGGTACAAAGACGGACTATCCATAAATAGAATGACATATTAAAAGATGATATAATGGCACATGGGAATAAAACTGGTATGGACTATACTATACAACTATCTACAAAGAACTACGAATTACGCAAATTGCACTAAGACAGAGGGGACAGAATGGACTATGCTTTTAATGTTCTCAGACAGAAAGACATAATGACATAGAGTGACTGAAAGCTCTGAACGATTGGAGATTTTTAATATTCTCAGACAGAAGGACATAATGACAAGAAGAGACTGAAAACTCTGAACAATTGGAGATTTTTAAAGTTCTCAGACAGAATGACATAATGACAGGAAGAGACTTTAAAAGCTCAGAACAATTGGAGATTTTTAATG
>NZ_JH114159.1:34347-44227 GCF_000224595.1 Prevotella sp. C561
ATGTACCTCGTTTTCTTATTTTTCTAACTACTTTAAATTATCTATCATGAGTTCATTTAGAGCAACATTGGAATTAGGTGGCAAGGAGTACGACGTACTCTATTCTAACTACGAGTTCAGTCGTACGACTGACAAGAAGGGTCAGCCTGCATCAAGTATCTCTGGTGGTCGTATCAGCGTCACTATCGAGTCTACTGATGACACTTCTACTATCGAGGCTATGCTCAACAGTCAGTTCAAGCCTGTTGAGGGTAAGATTGTTTACAAGAAGAGTGAGGAGGATGCTAAGATGAAGGAGATTTCTTTCAAGAATGCTTACATCGTCCACTACAAGGAGACACTCGACGTAAACAACGAGGCGCCGATGACCATCGCTATGACCTTCTCTGCTGAGAATATCACCGTGGGTAATGCCGAACTCGACAACCGCTGGCCTCGTTCATAGGTCTAAGAAACTTAAGGACTGTGTCGGGCTACGTGCTTGACATGGTCCTTTTAGCTTTCTATTTAGGTCTCACCGCAGTAGGACATACCTATAAGCTGCTGAGATCGTCACCTTATTATATATAGGGAACAAATCTTATTAATTCGCTTTTCAGCCTTAATTACCTCAAAAAATATATTCAATGGCAATACCTTTTAATCCCATCTCCATCACTATAGGAAAGGATGGACTTTCTTCTTTCAAATCACTTCGTATCGACCAAAGTACTGGTGCACATCATCACTTTGACCTCACAGTTGACCTTGAGTCGGGAGGTAACAGACAGGTGCATAACATCAGTAGCAGTAAAGAGTGGCTCGGCAAGGATATCATAGTGAAGGCTGCGAACAAACCATTCTTCTGTGGCATAGTGACAAATATTGAGTTGCATCGTGATGGTAGCGACTTCGGGTGTATACAGGTGTCCGGCTACTCCTCTACTTATCGTATGGAGACGGCACCGAGCTGTTACTCATGGAATGACAGGTCGATTGGCGATGTCGTAAAGAGTCTGTGCAGTGATGGTAAGGTGCAGTTGGCATTGAATGCAGCACACAAGAAACAGTTGGATTACATCTGCCAATACGAGGAATCTGACTTCGATTTCGTTCGTCGGCTTGCTTTGCAGTATCAGGAATGGATGTACTATGATGGTCTGAAACTTGTCTTCGGTAAGCCAAGACGATTGCCAGACCCTATCAAGATGGAATTTGGCACGTCACTAAGTTCTCTCAATATCGGTCTACAAACATTAGCTCGTCCAGAACAGGTGTTTACGTTCCATTCTGGTGCGAACCGTGAGATGGACCGCAAGACACCTGATAAAGCTTACGGACATGACAGGATGGCGGGTGATGCGTTCCGTGCTGCGCTCCCCTCCTACCCTAAAGCAGCTCGCCAGTACTCCATACAGCGTGTCAGCTCTATCAATGATCTTGAGAATTATGTACTCCTAAAACAGGCCGCCGAAACGGCTGAAACCCATTACGTCACAGCCGAAAGCCAGGACCCAAGGCTACATGTGGGTTCGGTGATAAGTTTGTATAGTTCTTTCTTAAAGGGAGTTGGCAATCTCTCCCAAGAGAGCTTAGGCGATTTCATCATCATCGAGATGACCCATGAAGTGAGCGAGAGCTGTTATTACAAAAACCGTTTCAAAGCCATTCCTGGTACTGTAATGAGTCTGCCTAACCCAAAGGTTGAAATGCCTCTGGCTGAAACACAGATGGCAACGGTACTCAGCAATGCCGATCCACATGGAGCGGGTCGTGTGCAGGTGCGCATGAATTGGCAGACCGACAACATGCGAACAAGTTGGGTGCGTGTGATGACACCAGATGGCGGTGGCAGCAAAGACGTAAAGAGCAACCGTGGCTTTGTTTTCATCCCAGAGGTAGGCGACCAAGTCCTCCTCGGCTTCCGTCATGGTGACCCTGCAAGACCATACGTTATGGGTAGCCTGTTTAATGGAACAACAGGTGGTGGCGGTGGTCAAGGCAACAACTGCAAAAGCCTCACCAGTCGCACTGGCTGTGCCTTGAAACTTAATGATTCTGTAGGTAGTGTCACGTTATCAGATCCAGGAAAGACCAGCATTCACATGGACGGTTCGGGTAATGCCACATTTGATTCATCTGACAAAATACTCATCTCCTGTGGTAATGCTACTATTGAGTTGCACAAAGATGGTACGATAAAGATAAATGGCAAGGAGATATCAGTTGGAGGCACGGATATCTCCATGGCAGGAACATCAAGTATTGTTGCTGGTGTAGGGGAAGGCGAGACACCAAGTACTGGTATTGGTATGACTACGACAGACCTTAACATAACTTCTGCAAAGACTTGTATTGATGGCACCAGTGAGACTAATGTAAGTTCAAGTAGTGGAACAACGTCTGTTACCGCATCAAGTGAGGTGATTGTAGGTGGAAGTAAAGTAAAACTAAACTAATAGTGGTATGAATCCAGTACGATTGGAATTACTAAAGATAGACAGACAATGGTATGAGCAAGTAAAAGCACATACCGATAAACCGCTATTTGTATGCTTAGGCGAGAAGCACACTCTAAACATGTTTGATGTTTATTTTAAGAGTCATGGTGCAGATGAGGTAGAAAGTAACGACGTTTTCCTTGTGAATTATAAACCATTTGAGGATGCACAGCGGTATGGTGCAGAGCTATTAGAAGAACTACATTTAGTTTATAAGTTGTGGAGAGAAAATAATCTTACTTCTGTTCCATGTAAAGAATGGCTTCCGGATATGGTCGTTCCTGATGGTAAAGTTAAGACTGATGCAGGGAATACTGCTAAGGCACTAATAGAACTATACGAATCTTTTCCGCCACTACGTGGACACAAGATATTTATTCTCTTATCACCACAACAGATAAGTAGTATACCTTTATATGAACAGTGGCTGTTTGATTGGTGTGTTAATATGAATAGCAGTGATGTCAAGATTGTAGTGCTTGAAAAACATGAAGGTCGGCTGTTAAAGAAACTGCCTAATAACAGACATGAATTTGTACTTACCGGTACTGACATTGCTTCTTTGATGAACAATGTGGCAGCCCAGACTGCTGCAGATCCTAATGATGAAGAAAATGTTCTGCAACAACAAATGCTATTGGCAAACGTTCACTTTAGCAGGCACGAGTTTGATAATGCTCATGTAGCTTTAGCTAAAGCTATTGCCATAGCCAGCCGACACAATCTTAAAGACGTACTATGTACGGCTCACCTCTTAGATGCTTATGTATGGCTTACACAAAATGAACAGGAGAAAGCACATGACACATTCCGTACCTTATTGAGCCTTACTGGTGAAGGAACTTTATTGTCTGCACAGATGCATGTGAATTATGGTGGTTTCTTGCTTGCTATACGAAGAAAAGAGGATGCAATAGATGCGTTTGAGAAATCAGCTGAGATTGCAAAGAATATAAAGAATCCATTATTGGAGATGGAGTGTTATCGTATTATGGGTCAAATACAAGATGGTACATTTACAGATTCACAAACCATTGCTTATTATGAGAAGTGTATAGAGATAGGTATGACTATGAACAATGAGGAAAGACAACAAAGTTCATTAGCTTACATAGCTACTCTATTACTAAAGAAATATGGAAACTCTAAAAAAGCAGAAGAACTTTGCAAACAAATGGAGCAATATTTAGGTGCAGATTGGCAAACTAACATACAAGTCCCCAACATGGATGACCTATATCATTCACCCTTAACAAGTGTATCCTCATGAAGATAATAGCAAAGAAAGCCAATGTAGCGAGTACTGCCGTACAGCATGTGGCCAAACATTTTGATTTGGTATTAGGTATAGACATTCACTGGACGAAGCTACCTATGCCTCCTTTTCCTCTTCCCTTACCACACCCTTTCATAGGAATTGTCTTTGACCCCATGGAGTATGCAGACTTCAGCATACCAGTCCCTTCCTTGTTGCAAAAGATGTTCAACCTCCCAGAAAAGATTCCTATGGGAGCATCAGTTTTTGTTCATGGCCGTATTAAGGCTACGACAACAACATCTGTCTTTGGTTTTGGTTGTTCTATAAAACCTAAAGGTGGTGCTGCAAGTATGTTAGGAGCAGCTATGGTTGGGAATATTATACCTATCAAACATATAACAGGTGGTCTACCTTTCTATAAAATCTTCTTAGGAGACTTAGAAGGTCCGCATGATGGTGAAATCTATTTCGGGTCGGAAAGTGTCATTATCAATGGTAGTGAGTGCAGTGGGTCATTCCCTCAGCAGGTTCTGACTTGTTGGGGCATACCTTTCGGACACCAATATTTTCCTCCGGCATGGCTTGCTCTCTACCAGCATATATTAACAATGTATGTGCAAATAAATATCAAGCCACCTGTGCTGGTGGGTGGAACTTTTATCCCTCATAAGTACACACTCTCTGACATTTTGATGCGTGCAGCAGCCGTACTCTTCATGAAAGCACTGGGAGCTATTGCCAAAAAAGGATTGACCAAATTTAATCATTTCCTTCAGGGTAAATTCGGTAAGAACCCTATATCTAAATCGTTGTGTTTCTTCGGTTTGGAGCCAGTGGACTTTGCCACAGGAGCAATGAATTTCTCTTGGGACGACTTTGAACTATTTGGTGAGCGTACTATTCGTTGGACAAGTGCGTGGCAAAGTGACATTACCTATTCTGGAATCATGGGTAATGGAGTGATTTGTAACTATGACCTGTTCATTATTCCTCAGGATGCAGACGGGGTAGCTGCTTACAATAATCCTAATGAGAATCAAGTATTCCCAATACCAATACCAGAAATAGGAGGCAAAGAGGAGTATTATCGTTCTCTAAAGTTATGGCAGCATAGACCAAACAAATCTAAATGGATTGTAAGGACAGAGACTGAAATTCGCACCTATCGTGCCTTCTCTGACGAGGAGTACGGTACAATATATCTTGCTGAAAGGATAGACTATGTGGGAGGTGGTTTCCTATTGTTGGATTATAGTGGGCGTAAGCACTTGCTTTCTACTATTAAGGATCACTTTGGACGTCTTATAATCTTTGGACAGGATGAGGAACGAGGTCTTATCCGCTCAGCAATGTATAAACATGGTGATGTCATAGACCAATTGGTGGCATACGACTATGATGAAAAGAGTAATCTCATACGTGTACGTGATCGATTTGGTAAGAGTATTGAATTTGAATATGATAATGCCAATAGAGTCGTTCTACGTCGTAACCGCAACAATATGACGTATACATGGGAGTATGACGCTGAAGGACGTGTTATCCATACTACTGGTGAAGGTGGTATACAGGAAGGATATATATCTTACCATGACGGATATAACGAAATAAAATACTCTGCCACAGGGGCTACAGAACAGTATTATTATGACGAAAACAACCTTGTATATAAAAAGGTGGATGCCATGGGTGGTGAGACCTGGTATGGTTATAATTCTTGGCATGAGCGAACATTGGTAGGTACACCAGAGGGTAAGGTCGTAGGATATGATTATGATGACCGTGGTAACCTTATAAGATTGACGGCTGCTGACGGAGCTGAGACTGTTTATGAGTATGATGACCATAATCGCCTAATAGCACGTACAGATGCGGCAGGTAATAGAGAAGAATGGGTCTATGATACAGAGACAGCATTGTTGCTGAAATATAAGGAAGCGGATGGTACTGTTGTTACTTATACATACGAGAAGGATAAGCAGCAGCCTTCTGCTATTGAGTATGGTGAAGAACTACGTGCTGTTCTACAATATGACACTTTAGGATTAATCTCAAATATTACGGACGGGCATGGCGTTTGTGAAACATTCGCTTACGATGACTATGGCCGTCCACTGAAGCACAGGCATGCTGACGGGAATAGTACAGAATGGCAGCGTGACCGACTTGGCCGTGTTACTCGCTACGCAACTCCTGGGCAGAGCGTGATGCGCATCTCCTATGATGCCTACGACTTGCCTGTTGAAGTTACCAGTGGCAATGAAATGTGGACTATGGAGTACACTCCTATGGGTAACCTGCGCCGTCAGACACGACGGACGAGCAGTATGCGCATGATCAGTGCACTGAACTACGAGTATGACTCCTATGACCAGTTGAAGTATGTTGAGAACGAACATGGCGAACGTTACTTCTTTGAACGTAACCTTAATGGTGAGGTGATTTGTGAAAGGGGCTTCGATGGATTAGAACGCCATTATATCCGTGACCTTGACGGCACGGTGATCACGACACAGCTGCCTGATGGTACGACTGTGCATCATCAGCATGACCAAGCTGGGCGACTTACCTACAACAAGTACGCCGATGGCAGTTGGGAGGCTTGGGAGTACGATAAGGCAGGACGGCTCACCAAAGCGTACAACAGAGACAGCGTGACGGAGTTCGTGCGTAATGCTTTGGGGCAGGTCATAAAGGAAACCCAGGACGGGCGTACAGTGGAGCATAAGTATGATGAGCGTTCTCGACTCTCAAATATCGTCAGTGCATTAGAAGGAAGTATTACCTACGGATATGATATGAAAGGTTCTGTCAACCACATATCAGCTGGTATGTCAGAAAAGAGGAAGCCTTGGGAAGCGGACATAGCATACGATAGGTTAGGGCGTGAAACATCACGTATGATGCCTGGCTGTGTAGAGAATACTATGCACTATGACAGCATTGGCCGCCCTGCACATCAGCGTGTCCGGCATAATGGGCGAACACTGTATGACAAGTCATATACTTGGGGTGATAATCTTCGTCTTTTACGAACGTTTGACACAATAAACGGCGGAAGTGTCCGTTACGATTATGACGCCTTCGGTTCTCTGTCAGGGGCAGTGTTTGGTGACGGAAGTCGTCAGTGGCGTAACCCAGATGCAATGGGTAATGTGTATGATAGCCCTGACCGAACGGACAGGAGCTATGGTCGTGGTGGACAGCTGCGTGAGGACAAGAAGTGGCGGTATTATTACGACAGCCATGGCAACCTTGTGCTGAAGACCATGCGCAGGTCGGGACCATCCCTTGATGCTGGGATGCGGGATAAGTTCCTTGCATGGCAGAGCGGTGACTATGCCTATACGTGGCAGGGCAATGGTATGCTTAGGAGTGTAACACGACCAGACGGAAAGACCGTTACTTTTAGGTATGACGCTTTGGGCAGACGCATTGAGAAGGTCTTTGACGGACGAGTATATCGCTACCTTTGGGATGGTGATGTCATCCTGCACGAGTGGGACTATGCCGAGGCTGACCGTCCGAACACGGTTGTTACCGAGACTGGTGAGGTCACACTCGACAGGCCAGAACCAGTTGAGAATCTCATCACGTGGGTTTACGACAGTGACAGCTATGTCCCTACAGCCAAGATTGTTGGTGACAAGCATTACAGCATCATCAGCGACTACATCGGTCGTCCTGTCCAGGCATACGATGATAAAGGTAATGTTGTCTGGCAGACAGACTATGACATCTACGGCAATCTTCGCAACCTCCACGGCAACAGGCAGTTCATTCCCTTCCGTCAGTTAGGACAGTATGAGGACGATGAGACGCGCCTCTATTACAACAGGTTCAGATATTATGACCCGAGGATTGGTAATTATATCAGTCAAGACCCGATAAGGTTAGGAGGTAGTAATCCTACATTATACGCCTACGTTCACGATTCTAATAGTTGGATAGACCTGTTTGGATTAAAATTAATTACAGTTTACCATTATACGAGTAAAAAAGGGTATAATATAATTAATTCTCAAAACCCTATAAAGTTTAAAGCCAATAATCCAGTTAAGGGACACCCCAATGGAGTTTATGTCACGACTAAGTCTCCTGAAATGCTTTCTCAATCGAAAAATGGATATAAAAAATTAGGTCTTACTTCTGAAAAATCATCTCATTTTTTTGAATTTGAAATTGATGAAACCATGTTAAAAGATATTCAAGGAGATAGAGGTAGTTTTATTAAATATGTAGAGGGAGGTTTAGAGGTTCCTAAGGATAAGATTAAAAGAAAAGGTCTTAATCCATGTAAAAAATAAATAATAAGTTATGTTTACAGGTATTGATTACGTTTTATATACACATAAAAGGCAAGAGTTATTTATCCAAGAAATGAAGAAATCTTTTTCTTTATGGGATAATCCTTATATTATTATTGATAATGAGGATAATACAACTGATATATATATAGCTAAAAACAAGATGATGTTCGACCTTATGGATGAAAAGGGATATTATACAAATAGGGATTCTGGCGAAGGTCCTTTTTTACTTATATTTAATAGTAACTTTGCTTCAGATTGTAATAAAATAACTTTAGTCCTTCCTGAAGATATTGAAACGTCAAAATTTTCAAGAAAGGTGTTTGATTGGGCTAAATCTATTTTATAGAGCCTAGAACTATCTTTTTACTTTTAACATCTTAAAAATAGGAAAGAATGGACTTTCTTCTTTTAAATCACTTCGTATCGACCAAAGTACTGGTGCACATCATCACTTTGACCTCACGGTTGACCTTGAGTCGGGAGGTAACAAACATGTACATAACATCAGTAGCAGTAAAGAGTGGCTCGGCAAAGATATCATAGTGAAGGCTGCGAGCAAACCATTCTTCTGTGGCATAGTGACGAACATTGAGTTGCATCGCGATGGCAGCGACTTCGGGTGTATACAGGTGTCTGGATACTCCTCTACTTATCGTATGGAGACGGCACCGAGCTGTTACTTATGGAACGACAGGTCGATTGGTGATGTCGTAAAGAGTCTGTGCAGTGATGGTAAGGTGCAATTGGCATTGAATGCAGCACACAAGAAACAGTTGGATTACATCTGCCAATACGAGGAATCTGACTTCGATTTCGTTCGTCGTCTCGCCTTGCAGTATCAGGAGTGGATGTATTATGATGGTCTGAAACTTGTCTTCGGTAAACCAAGACGATTGCCAGACCCTATCAAGATGGAATTTGGTACGTCACTGAGTTCCCTCAACATTGGCCTACAAACATTAGCTCGTCCAGAACAGGTGTTTACGTTCCATTCTGGTGCAAACCGTGAGATGGACCGCAAGACGCCCGATAAAGCTTACGGACATGACAGGATGGCGGGTGATGCGTTCCGTGCTGCGCTCCCCTCCTACCCTAAAGCAGCTCGCCAGTACTCCATACAGCGTGTCAGCTCTATCGATGATCTTGAGAATTATGTACTCCTAAAACAAGCAGCCGAAACGGCTGAAACCCATTACGTCACAGCCGAAAGCCAGGACCCAAGGTTACATGTGGGTTCGGTGATAAGTTTGTATAGTTCTTTCTTAAAGGGAGTTGGCAATCTCTCACAAGAGAGCTTAGGTGATTTTATCATCATCGAGATGACCCATGAAGTGAGCGAGAGCTGTTACTACAAAAACCGTTTCAAAGCCATTCCTGGTACTGTAATGAGTCTGCCTAACCCAAAGGTTGAAATGCCATTAGCCGAAACACAAATGGCAACGGTGCTAAGCAATGCCGACCCACACGGAGCGGGTCGTGTGCAGGTGCGCATGAATTGGCAGACCGATAACATGCGAACAAGTTGGGTACGTGTGATGACGCCAGATGGTGGTGGCAGCAAAGACGTAAAGAGCAACCGTGGCTTTGTTTTCATCCCAGAGGTAGGCGACCAAGTCCTCCTTGGCTTCCGTCATGGCGACCCCGCCCGTCCCTACGTTATGGGTAGCCTGTTTAATGGAACGACAGGTGGTGGCGGTGGTCAAGGCAACAACTGCAAAAGCCTCACCAGCCGCACTGGCTGTGCCTTGAAACTTAATGATTCTAAAGGAAGTGTCACGCTGCACGATAAGGGCGTGTAACCATGACTTTTGATGGTGCAGGTAATGCCA
>NZ_JH114159.1:44495-49696 GCF_000224595.1 Prevotella sp. C561
GAGCGGGTCGTGTGCAGGTGCGCATGAATTGGCAGACCGATAACATGCGAACAAGTTGGGTACGTGTGATGACGCCAGATGGTGGTGGCAGCAAAGACGTAAAGAGCAACCGTGGCTTTGTTTTCATCCCAGAGGTAGGCGACCAAGTCCTCCTTGGCTTCCGTCATGGCGACCCCGCCCGTCCCTACGTTATGGGTAGCCTGTTTAATGGAACGACAGGTGGTGGCGGTGGTCAAGGCAACAACTGCAAAAGCCTCACCAGCCGCACTGGCTGTGCCTTGAAACTTAATGATTCTAAAGGAAGTGTCACGCTGCACGATAAGGGCGGTGTAACCATGACTTTTGATGGTGCAGGTAATGCCACTACAAATGCAAAGACAAGCTATACAGTGAATACAGGAGAAAATGCTTCTATTAACGTTGGATCTGTAAAAGAAAGCGAAAGCGCACCAGCATACTTAACAATGAATAGTGGAGGTAAAGTAACGTTAAATGGTACTTCCAATATTCACTTGGCTGTTGACGAAAATACTTACATTGACTTGACACCAGGTTGTATTACGATTAATGCTGCTACTGTATCTATTATTGGTACAGATAGTGCTGTTATTGGTACTAATAAGGCAGAAAAGAGCACATCTACAGGTACAACTAATAGCGATAATAAAAATAAGATTGTATTAACAAGGGGCTTAGAGGTCAAGAATAATGGAGTAACGGTTAAAGGGGGTACCCTAAATGTTACTATAAATGGGGGAGAAGTCAATATAAATTAGATCTTGGGAATAATTAGTTTTCATGGACAGCAAGAGAAATATGGGTAAAGATGATATTTACCAAAATAAAAGAGGCGACATAAATGGTGACCAATTCGCATTTAATGCGCAAAGATATAATCATAGAATGGAGGAAGAAGAGCTCCGTCTGTTATCTTCATTGGGATTAACTAAGGAAGATATTATTGACAAAACAGACCCAGACCTCGGCACTACACGAAGTGCTGAGGCTATGCTTCGGTCTATTGAACGTCAAAGACAGTATAAGCAGCGTGTCATAGAAGCGGCAAGGAGAAAGAGAGAAACAGGAAAAGATATAGTAATAGAACAGGAGGATAGTAACAAAGAAAGAGATATTGAACGCATCTTAAAGTATAGGTGTGAACAAATGTCTGCAACTCGCCTAAATGGTGTTTCTATTAATAATTCTCAGGTTAATCAAGATTTTAAGGTAGTTCAAAATGTTGATAATAAGGAAGGTTTATTTTTAGTAACTTTGTTAGACAACATTGTTAATGCTACTCCACAACCCCTAAAAGAATCAGTTGATTTGCTGATGGAGGTAGATAAAGCTCTACTCTCTAATGTCTTATTAGACATTGACGAACAGACGGGCAAAGTTAATCAGATTTTAAACCATGATGAGATTATTAAACAATGGGACCAATGTAAGGATTCTTTGAGAAAAAAATACGATTTTATTCGAAAAGAAGATACTCGTGATAAGTTGGAGTATTTCCTTAAGGTTGCAGAAGAACAGGCTCACAACTTAGATAGTTTGAGTATGATGTTTAATGCAAAACTGTTTGTTAATACATTCTTTGATAAATATTTGGTTACAGATAAGAACCTCTTCGACCCATATAAGCGAGTCTTTAACTCACAGCTCTTTGAGGATATTGCTGTTGAATTGGATTTTACTCAGGAAATTCTGAAAGAGTCACCAAATATGGTCCTCATTCAAAGAAAAAGCAAGATGAACAAAGACACTTTACCATTATCACAGATTAAAGAGGGCTATGAGAAAAAGTTTCAACCAACGATTCAATATAAGTTTTCTGACTATAACTATTCTATGGTTGAGAAATGTGTTATCAACACGAAATATAATTTCATTGTCCAATCAGATGTTTTATTCATAGAGGAAGTTACCAATAACTTGGAAGTTGTAACAGATTTTAAACTGAGAAAATTAGTATAAGTATATGGCTGAATCGTATATTCCTGCAGAGGCTTATGTCATTTGTTCAAACATGACATGCGGTGTACCACGTAAGTTATTACCATCACGTGGTGCTAAAACAGTTGCCCACTCAAATGGTTCCAAGATTCTTCTGACAGGTGAAGACCGAAAGATTGACGAATCGTTTGAATGTGTGGAAAAAGGGTTGAGCTGGGGAGGATTTGAGGCGTTAGCTGCAGGTATATGTATAGGAGCGTTGGTTGTTGCTACAGTTGCTACAGGAGGACTCGCCTTGGCTGCAACAGGCGTTATGTTTGCAGCTGCAGGCGCAACTGTCATCTCTGGAGTAGGGGGAATTATAAGTATTGCTCATGCCTGTGATTGTACTCTGGAATCAACATGGGTTGGCAAAAGTTCATCTGTTAGATTCAATAAGCATGCAGCTTTGCTAAATAGATCTCTTATGAAATGTATAAACAAGGGCACTATCAACATAATATTAGATAAACAGATAGCTATGGATGCTGCAAAAGCCATCAGTGACAGTAATATGAATGCCTTTTATTGGAAGATGGGTTCTCAGTTTGTTATGGGTGCAATAACTGCTATTACTGCAGCATCAAGCGCTGTGTCTCTTGTTGCTGCAGCAGTTTTGGCAATTCCATCATACTTTAGTTGGTGGATATTAGATTCGGACGATTTATCATCAACGACAAGAAATACTGGCTCTGGAGCTATCACCTACATCGCTGGTATGGTTGTCACCAAAGAAGTTAAGAGTACGGTTTCATTAATAATGACAGGTGCCAAGACTGCAGGTGGGTATGTCCAATATGGATATGGAGTGTTAGTTGAAAATATAGGAACCCAATTCGAAGGAGCAATACGAACTGCGATACACTCTAAGCAGATAAACCCAAGTCAATTAAAGGGATTTGCTGCTGGACTTGGAGGGGCTGCGGTAAATGTTGGAATTGGAATTGTGGCTGATGATAATATTGCAGATTATAGATATAATGCTAAAGATAAGAATGATACATCAAATACGGATGATGCATTAAATTCTATCAATGTTGTATCAATAAGGTGATAGTATATATGAAAAAGATTAATATGGGTTGGTTTACAGGTGTCGGTCTTGTTGCAATGTTGTTGGCAATTGGTAATCTGATTTACACATGTACACGGAATGATGGGGAAAAGTATGCACAGCAGTATATTGACGAGTCAGAGTATGTTACATTGCATATTCCAGAAAGGATAAAGGATGTTACTTATAGAGCGGGCGGTATGAGAATTGGAATCCTGATGAACTCAACTGAAAGAATTAGAACTGATCGTTTGGCTTTTTATGATAACTATTATAAGAAATACTTCTGTGTTTTCGTCATCGAACCAGAACATCGGGGGACAGGTGGGCAAGGCGAGATAGTTGTAAATGATATACGTTATCGTAAGACCATCAAAGCTCGTATAAACAAGTACGAACTAAACTCTCCTCGATACGGTTCTAAAGCCAACCCAGTCCCAGTGTTAGACTATGACTATGATTTACAAGAATTCAGAGATGCTTATGATGACAAGGAATACGAATATGCGTTCAGCAGACCTGCCTATTACAAGAGAGCAGTAGAACTATATCTCACCTATATGATGAGTAAGGAAGAGTTCAAGGAGCGGTTTGAAAAGGAGTAATTTGAAGGGGCTATCAATACAACGGTAATACGTTATGAGAAAGAGCGGTATAGGCTGGTTTGCAGGTGTCGGGCTTGTTGCAATGTTATTGGCAATTGGTAATCTGATTTACACATGCACACGGAATGACGGGGAAAAGTATGTACAGCAGTATATTGACGAGTCGGAGTATGTTACATTGCATATTCCAGAAGGGATAAAGGATGTTACTTATAGAGCGGGGAGTATAATGACAGGTGTTCTAATGAACTCAACAAAAAGAATTAGAACTGATAGTATTCTTTTTTATGATAGCATTTATAAGAAATACTTCTGTGTATTCGTTATTGAGCCAGAGCGTCGGGAGACAGTTAGGCAAGGTATGATAGTTGTAAATGATATAGACTACCGTAAGACCATCAAAGCTCGTATAAACAAGTACGAACTAAACTCTCCTCGATATGGTTCTAAAGCCAACCCAGTCCCAGTGTTAGACTTTGATTACAAGATAGCACATTTCCAGAATGATAAGAATAGTAAATACTACGAGTATGCGTTCAGCAGACCTGCCTATTACAAGAGAGCAGTAGAACTATATCTCACCTATATGATGAGTAAGGAAGAGTTCAAGGAACGGTTTGAAAAGGAGTAATTTGGTGGGCATATCAATACAACGGTAATACGTTATGAGAAAGAGCGGTATAGGTTGGTTTATAGGTGTCGGGCTTGTTGCAATGTTGTTGGCTATTGGTAATCTGATTTACACCTGCACACGGAATGACGGGGAAAAGTATGTACAGCAGTATATTGACGAGTCGGAGTATGTTACATTGCATATTCCTCAAAGAAAAAGTATTTCTTATGAATTCGATCATATTGTTACAGGTGTTGTCATGAACTCTGCTGAAACAGTATGGACAGATAGTATAATCTTTTATGATAACTCTTATAAAAAATACTTCTGTGTATTCGTTATCGAGCCAGAGCGTCGGGATATGGGTAGACAAAGTTCATTTGTAGGAGATGATATACGTTACCGTAAGACCATCAAAGCTCGTATAAACAAGTACGAACTAAACTCTCCTCGATATGGTTCTAAAGCCAACCCTGTCCCAGTGTTAGACTTTGATTACAAGATAGCACATTTCCAGAATGATAAGAATAGTAAATATTATAAGTATGCATTCAGCAGACCCGCTTATTACAAGAGAGCTGTAGAACTATATCTCACCTATATGATGAGTAAGGAAGAGTTCAAGGAGCGGTATGGAGGGAAGTAATCCTTGAGAGTTTCAATTAATGATAATAAACTATGAGAAAGAGCGGTTTAGGGTGGTTTTTAGGTGCAGGACTTGTTGCTATACTCTTAGCAGTGGGCAATCTGATTTACACCTGTACACGGAATGATGGGGAGAAATATGCACAGCAGTATATTGACGAGTCGAAATATGTTACATTGCATATCCCAAAAGGGAAGATGGATGTTGACTATGGACCTGAGAGTATTATGACAGGTGTCCTAATGAACTCAACAGAAAGGATAAGAACTGATAGTATTCTTTTTATGA
>NZ_JH114160.1:0-39275 GCF_000224595.1 Prevotella sp. C561
CCATTATTCAAAGACTTGACGTAAAGAAGTTCGGACTCAATGTAACAAGTCGCATAAAAGCGTTTGTCTTCAGGTTTATCTCTGTACCAGCCAAGTGGATCAAGACATCAAGGCGGTATGTGCTGAATATCTATACCTGTAATTATGCTTACGCAGATGTTTTCCAGACTGATTTTGGATAGTGCCTACAACTTATGGGAATGATATTGTGTATTGCCTCAAGTCACATTGTGGGGTAAGGGGATATTGTAGGCAGAAGTGGGTGCTTCAAGTTCAAATTATCTGCAAATTCAGTAATGAGAGGACGTGTAAACGCAATAAGAACCTTCAAGGGCTTAGTTGCGGATTTGAGGTCATAAACAAATAACAGAAGAGGTTATTAAAAAGGGTAATTATGATGCCGTCCTTTACATTTCAAATTGTCAGTACTTTGGTACAAACGACGAGCATAACTTACTCGAGTTCTTAAAATTAAATGTAACAAAGCCTATATTATTTATCCTAAATCAACTTGATGTATTTAATCCTGAAGAAGATTCAATTCCTAAAATGTTGAACGATTACAAGTCTGATCTTATGAAAATTGGATTTAAAAATCCTACAATAATACCAATTTCTGCATATGCGTCACTTCTGTTCAGATTAGATTCTTCATGTTTAACTAAAATAGATGTCATAAAAAATCATAATATGATTGAACTATTTAAAGAAAAATATTATCATCTTCCTCAATATATTGGACAAGAATTTTCGTCTGAATTAATAGAGATGACTGGTATAAAAACTTTAGAAACGGAAATAATAAGAATTTAATACATAATATATGAAAAAAATTCAAATTAAGTACAACCCATATATTGTCGATACAGAAATCATTGTGGATGGGGAAAAACCAAAAGCAAATAGTGCTTTAAATGTCAAAAAGAAAAGACTTCAAGAATGGGTTGAAAAGTTCCCTCAAATCGTACTAGAAGAATATCGTGATAGCAATATAACGATCGATTTTACAGGAACAGTATCTGATTATGAAGATATTGTGTCTTCATTCAATGTTTATAAAGAAAAATTGTCTGTAACATTTAACTTTAATAAAACAGCAGATATAACAGATGTAGAGAAAACAATTGATAAGATATTTGAAGAAATCAAAAAAGGGCCTATTGCTGAGTTAAAAGATAAGAAAATCATTAATGCCTTTGAGAAAGCAAAAGATTCTAAGTTTGAGATAAATGTAGTGGCAACAATGAGTTCTGGTAAGTCAACACTTATCAACGCTTTGCTGGGACAACAACTTATGCCTGCAGCAAACGAAGCTACAACTGCGACTATTGTAAAGATTATCGACACAGATCAAGATAATTTCTCAGCTGTTGCATACGACAAATCTAGTCAAGTTGTTACGAAACTAGACAACGTTACATTGGAAGATATGCAAGCTCTAAATGCAGACAAAAAGGTCTCTACTGTTGAAATTAGAGGTAAGATTCCTTGTGTTTCATCTGTTGGTATGAAACTTGTATTAGTTGACACTCCGGGACCCAATAATTCTCGTGATAATAGTCATGAGGAGATGACGTACAAGATGATTTCAGATTCTGACAAATCTCTTGTCCTATATGTCATGAATGGTCAGCAATTAGGTATAAATGATGAAAAAATCTTTCTTGACTATGTGTGTAAAAGCATGAAGGACGGTGGTAAGAAGGCACGTGAACGTTTTATTTTTGCTGTAAATAAAATGGATGCATTTAGCCCAGAGCCACAAGACGATGGTCCAAAATGTATCACAAATGCCCTTAATAATGTCAAATCTGGTCTTGAAGATAGAGAAATTTATAGCCCCAACATCTTTCCTGTATGTTCTCTCCCCGCTTTACAAAAAAGGGCTGGATTTCAAGGAAGACGTGCACGTGCTATTACTAATTTCAAGGATATGTGCAAAGATTATGATGTAATGCACTTTGAGAAGTACTATGAGTACAATAATCTTCCTCTAACAGTTAGGAGGCGTCTTGATGATTTTATAGGTCAAGCTAGTAGTGATGACGATAAGCTGGAAGTTCATACTGGTATAGTTTCTATTGAACAAGCGATTGCTCAATATATCAACAAATACGCACGCACAACTAAAGTTTTTGATTTAGTTCAATCGTTTAATGAAAAAATGAATGAATTGGCAGCAGTCGCACATCTTGAAGATGCAATCAGAAAAGATAAAACGGCAAAGGCAAGACTCGAAAAGCAAATAGAAACAATAAATGCTCATATTCGGTCCGCTAAAAATGCTAAAGACAGATCTGAAAAGATTGATAAAATTGACTTGACGACAATTGTTGAGAACCGTGTAGAATCGTACATGACTGAAATAAAGAATAAGCTCAGTGTAATGATGTCAGGATGCTCTAACAAAGTCGAAAAGATAAAGGCACAACAACAATGCGCAGAACTAGAGAAAGAGTGCAAATCGATTTCAGTTCAAATTAAGGTTCAGATAGATAAAATACTTGAAGATGCTTATAAGGACACAATTACAAAGATTTTAGAAGATTACAAGCGTTATCTTACAGAGTTGAATATATGTGTTGACTCAGGTACTCTTTTATTCAATCCAGCAAATCTCGTATCTAGTTCTTTAGCCGATTTATCTTCAATCATAGATGAAAAGACTGAAACGGAAGATGAGAGTTATTACAAAGAGAAATATAAGTGGGTTCCTTCTCAAAAGAAGTGGTATAATCCTTTTTCATGGTTTAACGAAGGAGCGCATTGGGAGGGAAAAATTATAAAAAAAATTGTTGACTATGTTGATATGAATGAAGTAGCATCTGATTATATTGTCCCATTCCAAAAGAGCTTAGATAGTACAAAAAATGATGCAATCAATCACGTGCATTCAGAAACTCAGCGTTTGAAGGACTATCTTAAGGGTGAATTAGAAAAATAGACAAAGTCCTTGAACAGAAGTTGGATGCACTTTCTAAAACAGAAGCAGACAATATCGCAAAAACAGAAGAGATTGCCAAGAAGGAGAATAACCTTCAATGGCTTGAATCAATACAGAGAAAAATTAATAGTATTATAAATTTCTAAGTATGAAAGCAAAATTTATTAAAGCCGTTGAAAATGGGGACCTGGTAAGCGTCCGTCTTTTCATCTCAAATGAGCTTATGCTCGATCCTCGTGGAAAAAGTTTTTCAGAAATGAAGAAATTTGCTGAATCAAAATTTAGTAATTTATACGATGTCGATGACGCCAAGTCTTATACATCCACGGAAACAGAATGGAACGAGATACTTTTATTTTCTATCAAGAATGATTTGGACAATAACTTTTCAAAGGAAAAGTTGACAATTTATGAGAATGTTGCCAAGCATGTTTTAAAGGATAAAGCCGACCAACTTAACAAGGAAGAAACGTCTTGCTCTCAAAGAAAATATTCGGAGAATGTAGACAGAGAACAAAAGAAAAACAATAAAAAACTTTATATGGGCATTACAGTTGGCGGTGCAGCTGTTGCTGTAACAGGCTTATGTCTTTCTCGAGTCGTTCTTGCTTCTTTTGGATTTGCTGGAGTATTTATTGGTGGCATCTTGCTATATAATGATACACGGAAATGAGTACTGTTTACGATAATAAGAAAAATGTCAAGTTCCTTGATGGGGGAATGTCACATTCTTCAGAAGTTTCGCAGTCTGCAGTCGTACAATCTGTTAGAGAAAATGAAGAGTTAATCTCTTTGCAACCATCAGAAGATCATTCGTTTGATAAGATTAAGAAAGAAATGACTTCTTATCAAGAGCGTGCGTCTCATGCTATGGAGTTAGTGGATGATATTGTACTGAAAAATTATCTTACAAAATTATCTATGTATGAAGTTGTTCCATGTAACGATTTGAATACTGATAATATCATTCTTTTTAAAATTAACAAAATGGTTTATGAAAAGGATGAATATGTAACAGATAAGTTTATAAGTGTTGTTAGTGCAATGACCTATACAAATAGCTCTATATATTTGATAGTTGATGGACATGAGTCAGGCACAAACTTTTATTTAGGAATCAAGACTGAAGACGAGAACCGTCAAAAGAGTACGATTGCTGAGACTTTCAAAAGTTCAATTTTAGGACAATTCCCTGGTGCTGAAATAGAAGATTACTCTTATGTAAAAGTTAATTCTGAACATTCAAAACAGGATAAGTTACTACATAGAATTACTGAAGCTGCTAGTGTTAGCTCATGTGTTGGAATTCCTTCTTATAAGAATAGTAAAGGTGAGTACACTAATGCAAATTTTATTCAAGGAATAGAAAAATTTGCTTCTGCTATGCAGGGAAAAGAATACACTGCAATAATTCTAGCATCAAATGTACCGCAGAATGAAATTTCTGAAATAAGAAAGAACTATGAAAAAATTTATACAGAGCTCTCAGCTGTAGCGACAAAACAACTTGCGTATAGTACTAACGAGTCATTGGCCAATGCTATAAGTAGAACAAAAGGAACTACGGACACTCATACTGTTAGTGTAGCAAAGTCAGAAGGTGACTCAATTACACATACTGAATCAACTGCTGATACAGAAACAACAGCAATATCTCATTCTGAATCTGAGAATAAAGAGAATATGCTCGGTAAGATTGGTAAAACTTTGGCTTTTGTAGGTGGTACTGTTGCTAGTGTGGCTGTTGTTGCAGCAACAGGAGGTGCAGCTTTGCCCGCAGTAGCGACAGCTGGTATAGCTGCGTTAGGTGGTGCTGGCGGTGCAGCTACTGCCGGAGCTGCGATGGGTATTGGCGGAGCTGTTTTGGGTATGGGAAGTAAGTCTAAATCTAAATCTGATAGCATTACTAGAACAAAAAGTATGTCACATACGACATCTGATGGTGTGACGCATACAGAAACTGAGACAACAACTATCAGTGATGCTCATTCTGATTCTTTCAGTGAAACCGATGGAACAACTTCTACAGTTGGTACTTCCAAGAATTTTACAATAACAATTCAAGATAAGCACATCCTTGAAATTCAAAAAAGAATTGATAAGCAACTTGAAAGAATAGAGATTTGTGAAAGTACAGGACTTTGGTCAACCGGTGCGTATTTTTTATCGTATAACACAGATAGATCTACAGCAGAAATAGGTGCTACTATTTTCCGTTCAATTATGCAAGGTGAACAGTCTGGCGTTGAAAATTCAGCAATAAACACTTGGTATCCAGATGTAGAGTCAAATTTCAATAATATTGTACATTATATAGGAGCATTGTCTCATCCATTGTTCTTGTATGACAATCCTTTAGATAATACTAAGTTTGAAATACTTCCAACCTCATTATTAAGTAGTAAGGAATTAGCAATCATGATGGGATTACCTAGGAAATCTGTTCCTGGACTTCCTGTGATTGAACACATTTCTATGGGCAAAGAGGTCGTAAGGTTAAATAAGTCTGATTCAATTGAACAATTACAATTAGGTTGTATTTTTGATCAAGGAATTGAGCGCAAGAACAATATCGTTCATCTTGATGCTAAGAGTTTGACTCAACATACTTTTGTAACAGGTTCAACTGGATGCGGAAAAAGTAATACGATTTATTATCTAATAAAGCAAATTAGAAATCAGGTAAATGCACCAAAGTTTATGGTTATTGAACCTGCAAAGGGCGAATACAAGAATGTCTTTGGAAACGAGCACATCTATGGTACAAATCCATTGAAGACTCCTTTGCTTAAAATCAATCCATTCCGGTTCCCTGAAGGTGTTCATATCCTAGAGCACATTGATCGACTCGTTGAAATTTTCAACGTATGTTGGCCTATGTATGCAGCAATGCCTGCTGTTCTTAAGGAGGCAATACTCAATTCCTATGAAGAATGTGGATGGGATCTATATAATTCTACCAACAAATACCCAAACAAACTCTTCCCAACATTTGCAGACCTGCTAAATGAATTGGTACTTGTCATTAATACGTCGGCATATTCAGAGGAAGTAAAAAGTAATTATCAAGGATCATTAGTGACCAGAGTAAAGTCACTAGACAATGGACTATGCAAACAAATATTCTCTGGGCAAGAACTGGGAGATGCTGCATTATTTGACGAAAATGTCATAGTCGACCTAAGCAGAATTGGTTCTCAAGAAACAAAATCGTTAATTATGGGGATACTCATTATGCGCCTGAATGAATATCGTTCTAATAGTAATATTCATCATAACAGTAATTTACGTCATATTACTATTCTTGAAGAGGCACATAATATTCTCAAACGTGATTCGGTAGAACAGAGTAGTGAGGGAGGAAATATTGCAGGTAAAAGCGTAGAAATGATTTCAAATGCTATTGCAGAGATGCGTACCTATGGTGAAGGTTTCATCATTGTTGATCAATCACCTGGCGCTGTCGATGCATCTGCAATACGAAACACGAATACGAAGATTATCATGCGCCTTCCTGATGATTCTGACAGAAAAGTTGCAGGAAAAGCTTCTGGAATGAAGGACAACCAGATTGATGAAATTGCAAAGCTTCCTACTGGAGTTGCAGTCGTTTATCAGAATGATTGGGAGGAACCTGTATTATGTAAAATAGGTAAGTTTGATGAACAAGAAATTATCTTTGAGTATATTCCAAATTATCAAGAAGATAATGAAAAAAGTAAGAATTCTACATTAAAAGCTGAGATTTTAAAATTTCTTCTCTGTGGTCGTATTTCAAACGAGATTGATTTTAATATTGATAATATCGGGTTCAACTTGAACAAGGAAGATTTAACAACCCATTGCAAGATCTGTCTCTATGAACTTCTAAATGAATATAAGAAAAATAATGAACTTCATATCTGGAAGGATAATAATTTTGAATCTCTTTCACAATTGGTAACTAACATACTTTCTGCCAAATATGAAGTCAAAAAGATTGCTAGTTCTACTGGTAATTTTGTTGAATTAACATATAATTTAATCCGATTAATTGATGAAAAAGTAGAAGGCTTACCAGAAGATCTTAAATTGGTTGCTTCACAATGTTTGATGAGAGATTATTCTTTATATGGTGATGTCGAAAAGAATATTTATAACGCTTGGTATCAAACTATTAAAATTAGCAGATTATCATGATAAATCCGTTTAACATATCAGAAATTAAACCTATAGAATCTCCCTTGGTAGAGTTGTCGAAAGGATTCGAACTTTTACCAGATAGAGAACTGAATAAGTCTTTAGGAGAGAAATCAATGGGTATAATCCCGCGAAATGGTGGAAAATGGTCGGGTGAGCCAGGTAATTCTACATGGAAACCAGATCCAGAGATAACGCCAAGTAACAGGAACTATTCAAACACTGAAGGGAAAACATGGGGTGAGATTTTGGATAAATATGGTATAGAAGGTATACATTTCAATAACGGAGAACCTGATTTTTCCGAGATTAGCAAAGCTACTGTCAAAATTGATGATTTCTCTGATGCAAGATATGGAGCAGGAGGTAATTTCGATCAAGCTGATAAAAAAATTGCGCAACAAATAGGTTGCACAAAAGAAGAAGTTCGTCAATGGCGCATAGAAAACAATTATACATGGCACGAACGAAGCGACTGTAAAACAATGGATAAAATACCTCGTGAAATACATGGTAATATTGCTCATAGTGGTGGAATTTCAAAAATGAGAAATCAATAAATATGGAAGATAAAGTTTTCGGCACATTGTCCTTCCGATTCGGTTGGACAAAAAAGAACAAATAAGATTCTTTGATAAGTTGTATAATGTTCGTATACGTACATCCAGTTTAAAAGACGAGTTACCTACAGAAATCCAACAACACTCCTATCTTAGCTTTGAAGCAGAAAAAAATACAATTTGTGAAAAGGCAAAAATCTTGATAGACAACTTTATAGATGTTAACAAAGAACAAATATCTGAACAGCTTGGTATACAAGCTATTGAAAATTTAGCGACTTTGCTTACTCCATACGAGGTGTTATTTTTCAAAAATGGTAAATATGCAATACTATTTCAGACAAAATGGTCTGAGAGTGACATGTGCATATTATGTGATGGAGCAAACTTAAAAGTTGACGAAGGATATATTTTAGAGTTTGAATATTGATACCGGCATTTGAATTGCCGCAATCCATCAAATGTATCTTGGTGTAGGAAGTCAGATAAACAAAGGTGAACGCCTAACGATGAATATCCATACAATAGGCGTTCAACCTGTAACTATTCAGCGGTATTGACCAGTCTGTATTCTCTCCTCTAAAATCTTCGTAAAAAGGCAACAAAGAAGCTTGTTTTTACATATTTCAGAAAGTATTTATACCTTTACATCTATGGAAGAGCAAGTTACGGACATATCAAAAGTATTACAAGGCATAACGGAAGAGATGCGACTGTTGCGTGAAACTGTCAATCAGCAGTATGCCGAGATTATCAAATTGAACCGTAACATAAATGCTCTGAACCTCCAAATTCGCAAGAAAGATATGGAACTTACAAAATTACGAGAACACTTGGCCAAGTATGAAAACTCTGATAAGAACTTCTAACAACTGCAGTACTCCCCAAGCAAGGAGCGTATGAAGGATGAGGTTGTCAGAAGAACAAGAAGCCTCCGCAAGCCAAGTGGTAAGAAACTGGGAGGACAAAAAGAACATGATGCGCATAAGTGGTCTTGCTCTTCTGTCCTGACGAAATAATTGATGAGGTACTCAACTATTGCACTCGTTGGGGAGATCTTTATCAGATGCAGAATGTGTGCTTAAAATTTCTATACAGACAACTATAAACCCATTGGAATCTTTATCTCTATAACTGCTCTAATCCGCTCATCACATGAAAAATACTACTTGGTACAATTTCGTCATATATTATTGCTACCAGTAGCATGTCAAGTAGAATATACCTATGAATTATTTTCTATTAATGCTTAACAGGACTGATATATTCACAAAAAAGATGTACCTTTGTATTGTGAATAGTAGATAGTGAAGAGATTCTATTACATATAACTTAAATTTTAACTATGTTAGTCAACAAGGAAGAAAACATCGTACAATGTGCTGCTGAGTTAGCTCGTGAGTTACACAAAGGACAGGTGGACAAGGCTGGGATTGATTATTTCACTGGCCATCTTACAGCTGTTGCCCAAATGGGCAGTACATGGCAAGAGCAGGCTGTGGGTTATCTGCACGATGCAAGTGAAGATACTCCCTATTCCGTTGAGGAAATGCTTAACTTGTTAGATGATAAATTAGGAACTCCCTTGTCAGATACCGATAGGCTTGAACTTGCCGATGCTTTACATTTGCTCAATCATCACCTTGCGCCTGATAGGGAAACATATATTCATCATATAAAAGAGAATACCCTTGCAACTGCCGTAAAGATGCACGACCTTACTCACAATATGGACCTTTCTCGAATTCCTAACCCTGTGGAGAAGGATTATGAACGTGTTGAACGATATAAGCAAGAGTTTGCTTACTTAGGTGAGCTTAAAAATTAATTTTCATCTATAAACAGCTTCAATAAAACAATCATGACCGAAAAATATAACGCTTCTAACATTTCTCTCGATCAAATCTTAAATTACATAAAGTCTGGAGAGATTGCTATACCAGAAATCCAACGCCCATTCGTATGGAAACCTCGGCAGGTTAGAGACTTGATAGACTCACTTTACAAAGGTTATCCTACTGGATATCTGATTATTTCGCAAAGTCCTGATATGAAGTTGAAAGACGGGAGTTTAGATTCACAGGCTATCGCCGCTCACTTAAAAAGTCCTTCTATTATGCTCAGGCACCGCCCGATACCTGGCATCCTCCACTTACAGACATTATAAATAATGTATAACCTTCAAACAAAAAAGTATTCAATGGAAAAGAATATACCACGCGCCTCTATCCATGTTGGCGCAGACAAGAAATCGTTCTCTGCCCAGATGGGTAACGAGGCAGAGCGCAGAGGTTGGGACGAGAAACGTTACCACTCCAAGAATGCTGAGACGGAGAAGAACAACCACTACAAATTCTCACGCAAGCATCTTAACTTTGAAATCGTCAAAGGCTGTAAGATAATGCCCCTGGGCTCCAATCCCACCCAACTTCATCAACGCCTACAGTTGCGTTATGATGAGTTGGGCTTCAAACCATACATGGATGCCAACCATCCCGACCAGATTGCGAAGAATTGTCCGAACGGATTGGTGAACATCATCTTCGGTGGTGACCACGATGTGATGAAGAAACTTGCCTTTGGCGAACAGCAGATAGACACCTCTGACCCATACGCTGACAACAGCCACATCAAACTGATGCCAGCCATCTACGAGTGGGCCAAGGACACCTATCAGTTCTGCTGACGTATGTGGGGCGAGGAAAACATCATCGGCTTCGATGTTCATTGTGATGAGACTGGTGTCCATGCTCATGCCTTGACCGTTCCTGTAGAGCAGGTCAAGAAGCGTGGACGCATTGGCAGTCAGTACGTCAACAAGGACAATCCCGACAAGGTTCTGCCAACGAAAGAGTGGAAGGCATTACCCAAGGAGGAACGTAGCAACTACATCAAGACAGAGGCAAACAAGGGTATGGTCGAGCGTGTATCGCATGCTAAGGTATGGGGAGAGACAGCCAAGGACAAATCCGAATATCTCTCTGACCTCCACACAAAGTACAATAATGAGGTGGGCAAGAAATATGGCTTGGAGCGAGGCACCCCATATCATGAACTCTCTGAAGAAGAGAAGCGAGAGCGCAGACACAAAAGCAAGGTTGTTCTGGAGGCTGAACGTCAGGCGAAACAGGCTATCACAGAGGCAGAGAAACTGAAAGCAGAGATTGAAGCAGAAGCATCTATTGCTACTCAACAGAAAGAGGAAGCTCAGAAAGAACTGAAGACTGCCCAGTCTGGCTTTCTTGCCAAGATCTTCCAGCCAGGCAAGTACAAAAAGGAAGAGGCGACAAAACTCAAAGAGTCGTATGATGCTGGGGTTAGGGAAACCATTGGCAGTTTCATCAAGGCTGCTGGACTAAAATGGAAAAGCGAGCCCAATGCTGAGAGTCTGGGACGGCAGTACCGCATGTCATGGGACACGAACAAGAACCTTTCCAATGAATTGAATACCAAGGAAGGAATCATCTCATCAGAAAATGTTGAAATCCGTGGACTTCGTGCTAAAGTAACCACTCTCACAGAAAATGTGAATGGACTCAAATATTGCTTGACACTCATTGATGAGAACGCCGCTATGCGACTACGTAATGCCAAGAATGCCGAAACTGCTCGTGCCGACAAGGCTGAGAGTGAACAGCACTCGCTTCGGTCAACTTACCAGAACCTCTTTGAAAAGTGGAATGCCTTTTGGAATGAACCTGAGTTCAACGAGGCAGCAAGGAAGGTAAAGGAGCGCAAAGAGCGTGAGGCTCGACTTGCCGCAGAGAAGCAAGATCGATACCAGAACATTCTCAATCGTTTCATCGCAGAAGGACGTGCTGCCCTCAGAGCATTCGCACTTACTACAAGGACAAACTTCAACGACAAAGAGGCTGCATCCATCTACTATGGCATCATGGCAGTTGCCTATAAGATGGAATTGAACCTTGGTACAAAGGAAGGTATTATCTCGGCCGTCAACAACTTCCTTGAAGGAGTGTCATGGGGTGATTGCTCAAAATTCAATAAAGAGAGTGTCACTAACTGGACACATCTATTTGCAGAACGGGATGTAACTTACAATCCATCCATCATAGATAACTTTATCTCATTCGTTGACTATATGTCATGCAGTGCAGAAGCCTACACCTCACTTGGTGGCTCCAATGGCTGTGCCGACCAACTCACAAATTGGGATGGTACGATGAAACTCGGACTAGAATCTGCAACAAAGAAGAAAGGACAATCTTATTGAGGCTAACAAAGCAAATAAGTTAGAGCGATTTGCAGCAAATTGCGTCTGCAAATCGTTCTCAACTGTCAAAATGTAGCTAAAAAGCGAAGAATCTTCTCGTAATTTGGTTATATTTCAAAAATTATGATTATCTTTATGGTCAAAATCTGACAATTCTACGCGAGAATAATCACAAATGATACAAAGATGAGTAAAACCGCTAATAATATACTAACTTTGAATCATGATGAAGCGATGGACTTCTTCATGAAATCTGAGCAATACCATGGATTTGAAATACCGGAGTACTTTACGTTTGATGAAGTTCTGAAGTATGTCTGCGAGAAGGTCGGAACCACTCCCTATGAGGAGTGTCTACAAAAAGGCATTTCTATAGAGTCTCTCTCTGATGTGAATCTTGACATACTGCTCAACAAGGATGGACGCTATGCCGTTCGTCCTATTGTTCTTGCAAATCCTTTCCTTTACTATTTCCTTGTTAGGGAAGTTTGTTGCGAAACCAACTGGCAGGTAGTAAAAAATTTGTTTGAGAAGTATAAGGTCCCGCATATAACATCTTGTGCAATTCCAGTCATCCCTAACGAGAAAGAGCCGTTCCATAAGGCAACGACTATCAACAATTGGTGGAACAGTATGGAGCAACGTTCCATTGAACTGTCATTGGAATATCGCTATATGTTTGTGTCGGATATCACAAATTGTTATGGTGCTGTCAATCCTCAGACATTCGATTGGGCTTTTTCTCTCAAAGACACAACCAGTGCAACTGACGTTCAAAGCCCGATAGCTCATAACATACAGAAGATCCTGCGAGCTTTCCAGCATGGTCGAAACATTGGTATTCCACAAGGTAGTGCCATCTTTGACTTTGTGGGCGAGATAATACTAGGTTATTCCGACCTTCTGTTGCACGAAGCATTGCAGGCCAAAGCTAAAGAATACGCGGATAAAGGTAAAGTATTCCCAGCATACGAGATTATCCGCTATCGAGATGATTACCGTATCTTCTGTAGTAATAAAGATGCACTTGAAGACATCTCATACATCTTACAGGAGGTATTAGAGCGACTCAACTTCCGCATGAACAGTCAAAAGACAAAGATTAGTGACAGCATCGTGACAGATGCAGTTAAGTCCGACAAATTTGCCTATATCTACAATACTCCCATTTTTAACAAAAAAGGTGTTGACTTCGATAGCTTCGAGAAACATTTGCTCAACATTCTCATGTTTTCTCGCCAATATCCCGACAGTGGTTCTATTAGGATAATGCTTTCGGACATTGACAAAAGAATCGAAGAGCATCTGAAATCGCTCGAAGAGAATAACAACTCAAAGGCAAAAAATTGGGAATCTGCTGACCTTGGCGAAGATACAAAACCTGCTAAATCAGAAGGTATATTTTCGGAACTGAAAAACGACAAGCGACCTAAATATATTCCTGGTGGCAGTGTACGAGCCTTGTCTGCTATCTATGTCCAGATTGCTCTTGAAAATGTTGGTTGTGTACATTATGCCCTCCGAATAATTAGCCGTATGATTAACTCGCTTAAGGACATGATAGAAAAGCAATCTATCATTGATTTGGTGTACAACAAACTCTGCAATCAACCCAACTCTGACTACAACCAGCTTTGGCTTCAGAACATGACCTATACTCAGGACAAGAATACAGGAAGATCACCATATTCACTACGACTCTGCCAACTCGTAATGGGGAACAGTGAAATCCCCTTATGGAACAATGATTGGTTAAAGGCTGTATTTGTGAATGGTTTGCCTCATGATTCCATCGTCAACAAGGATACCTTGAAGAAGGTTACACCAGTGATTACATTTAGGGAGACGAGGGCATATTATGAAACCATAGAAGAGTATATTGATACGACAAATAAATAGAATTGAAAAATTATACTAAAAGAGAATATTGTTTATGACAACATATAATAATCCTATAGTCGGCGATATTATTCGCGTAAGAATTACCAGCATCAAGCAAGAGTTTGGAGCGTTTGCAAGAATGCCCAATGGCGTTGACGGATTGATTAGGCTTCATGATATAGCTTGGTCAAATCAGTCTGTTATTCTTTCTAAATTATCTGTAGGTGACTATCTTGATGTTAAAGTCATCAAAGAATTACCTGATGGAAAGTTAAATCTTAGTCGAAAAGACCTTCTACCTAACCCACGAACAGTAGAAAAAGGTACTATTTATAAGGTTACCATAAAGTCCATTGAAAGTTTTGGTCTTATAGAAAACTTAGGAGATAGCACAGCGCTTGTTCATATAAGTGAACTTCCCAAAATAGAGTATACAGAAGGTGAAGAAATTACTTGTGTTGTAATAGACAACAACTACGACGCTGAGAAGCATCGTAACAAAATATCTATGAGTGTATTGGCGTTGCATGATTATTATGCAAGAACGCATAATGAGAATGAGCGAATAAAAGGTTTGTTCAAAGGTATTATACAAAACGAGAATTCTATATCTGCAGTTGTTGAAGCAGATGGATTGGTAAGGGTTGTTGTACCTTCTAAACGTTTTGTTGAACCTTATAAAACAAGGTTGGTAAACAATGAAATAGCCATCGATGAGGAGCTTGAATTTGTGTATCTAAAATACAATGAAAAATCAAGGGCAGTTGTTTTTGATATGCGTCCCATCGAAGCCGAGGAAAAGAAAGCTAAAGTTTATTGGCTGCGTTCACAACTAAATAAAGGCGATATTGTTGATGCTATAGTAAAAAGCGTTAACAACAAAATGGCTGTTGTAGACATTGGTAATACAGGTATACTTAGTAATATAGATAGAGATGAGCTATCGCCTAATAAAGTTGTCCGTGCTAGCGATGAAGTGTTTCCTGGAGAGCATATTCGTGTGGCATATATGGGTGAAGACAACGGAGAACTGCTCTTTAGTAGAAAGTTTTTTTGTCGAAGATAAATATGACGAGAATCTCTATGAACTTAGCCTTACTGATCTGTTGACTACAATGGGATTAACTACTAATCAATTTGTTGGTAAGGTTATAGAGATTAATTCCAAATATTTTATCACTGATTTAATGTCCACAGGTGAAACCAATGAAGAAAACAATGGTAAGTTACTCTTAGACCCGATTAATGGAAAATGTCTTATAGTTGTTGTAGATAACAGGTTGCGTAACTTCTTTGTTCCAGGCAATTACTATGAGGTTGAGATTGACATGCCACGCAAAGAATACCGTTTAGAGCAGGGCTCGCCTTATATGTTCTGTGTGCTATCTAATAAAATCAAAGAAGTTGAAAACCCATATAAGGAGTCTGTTTCCCTTTCCTTTAAACAACATACCAGTCCTAATACCAACACTAGTGTAGCCAACTTGCTTGAAGAAGTCGGCCAAAATCTCTATACCAGCAAAAAAAGAATGTTTTTCGAACTTCTTCAAAATGCAGATGATGCTGCTCCTGAAAATGGCGTTAAAGTAAAGTTACAACTGAGCGATAATTATTTCGTACTAACCCACGACGGATTTGCTTTCAATAAACATGATTTTGAATCAATTACATCAGCAGCTAAAAGTACTAAGAGTGCAAATAAGAAGAAAACAGGATACAAAGGTATTGGTTTTAAGTCGGTATTTACGAATTCTGAGTCTGTATTAATAAAAAGTGCTGGTTACAATTTCTCATTCGACAAGAGTTTACCAGTCTATAACGATTTCAAAGCCTTTTACTTCCATGTCAACGACATAGAGGAGGATGTAGAGAAGCAAAAGGAATTTCTCCATAAATATGCCAAATATCAAAGAGAATTCAATGGTGTAAAAGATATTCCATGGCAATTATTACCAATATGGTATGAATCATTGAGAATTGCCCCCTCTGGTTCCATTTTCAATCAAAAGGAGAATGTTGCCATTGCCCTAAAAATGGACGAAGAAACTCTTTCTGAATATAACGATGCAATTAAAGAGGTGTTTTCTGAGCCCAGATTTATGTTATTCCTTAGGAATACTAATCGAGTGCAATTAATAGATCAAGATAAATGTTTGACTATTCAAAAAACATAGACAGAAAGAATAATACAGTTTCACTAGTAAATTCTTTCAATGAGGATCATCTATCTGAAGATTTCTGTATTTTCTCTTCGGACAATATTTTCGTGAATGACGACGAATTCAGAAAAGCCGGTATTCAAATCAAGAGAAAGGAAAGGATTAACAATAGAGGAGAAAACGAAAATTATTTTATCAAGCTTGATCAAGACGGCAATGAGCTTACAGAAGTTACTGGTATTCCTGACCGTATTGCATCGGCTACAGAAACCGCTATCTCATTCGCCATCAGGCTTAATGAAGAGGGGCATGTCATGCCTATTGGAAAAGATGAGTTATCATTATATGCTTATCTTCCGATGAATGAGCATAGATTTAAATTCCCTTTCTATTTGAATGCTGATTTTATTCCCAAGTCAGACAGAGAAGGAATCCAAAGCGAAAATCCATGGAATTATTTCTTATTTTATTCAATAGGAAAGGAAATAGTAAGCATGGTCGCAAACTATGCTTCAGAACTCAATACAAATTATCTTAATCTACTGCCAACAAAGGAACTATCTTACTCTAGTCAGGATACAGCTGCTTTGGTAGATTCATTTAACCGTGGATATAAGGATGCTCTAACAAGCATACCATTTATCCTTAATGATATTAGCGAAAGCGTAGGACCAGATAACATTATATTTGATGCTTCAGGTCTATCTGCTGCAATCGGTGCATCCTCTTTCTATAGACTCATTGGCACCACAAAGCATTTACCTCATGAGTCCATTGATTCAAGTTCATTGTCTAAAGATATTTTTGGCATAGAAAAGATTACCACAGAGGCAATCATCTCTATACTGGAGAATAATCTTGATATTCTTAAGAAATGGATAATTGAATCTAGTGATGAATTACGTACATCTTTCTACGAATGGCTGGCAAAAGAAAAAAGGCCCAGTCTCTAATTCCACTCGTTCCTACATTTATGTTTGGAGAAGAATGGAAAACAACTAGTGAGATTAATGTAGAAGATAAACTTTTGATTTCAACGGAGAAAATTTCTACAATCAAACCAATATTATCAAAACTTGGGTTTAAATGTTCTAATCATTCTATTGAAGATCATCCTTTATCATCGTTTATTGATAGCCAAGATGAGAAATCAATTTTTGAAAAGATAAAAGAAGAATCATTGGATCTACTCACATATAATGAGAGATTACAATTGTTTGTCAACGTTTCAAAATTTGAAAACATCGGAGCTGAAACTCTTAAGAAATGGGAAATATTTAAGAATCAAAATGGCAGCTACAGTCCATTGTCTTCAATGTTTGCATATAATTCCAATTGTCCAGTTTGGCTATTTGATCATATGCTAAAACAAGAAGAGAGTAATGATTTTATAACTAAGTATCTTGTTGCATCGACAGATATTTATTCTAGTATTATCGAACCATGTATAGATGATTTGATAGATATCACGGATATTTCAGAGATACATAAAACATTCCTGTCATATTGGAGACCAGGGTTTACAACATCCCTGTTTTCAAAAAGCAATATACCTACGGCAAGTCTACTTCACATTGTCGAACAATCTGACCTGAATACTCAGGCGGCATATGCATCGAGCATAAAAGCCCTGCCACTCTTAAGCACGTCTGAGTATAACAAAGAATCTTTCGAATATAGATGGATGAGGATGGCTTTATCCAACGATACAGCTATTAGTCATGCGCGCTCAATAGTAACAATTGATGGTAAGAGCTTGTCCGAATATAACCTTAAGGATGATTTCTCTATAAGAATAGGAGCAAATATATATACTTTCTCTCTTTCCCAAATACTACCATCATATTCGTCGTCTTCCATACTGAGCAATGTAAGTTCAAAATTTTCTGGTATTGATGGATATGAAAAAATCTTTGCTCAAAGAGAAGTTAATCCGACCGATGTCCGAAATCAGTTGTATAAGGAACTGAGTGCATCAACTCAATTAATCACAGCAGAACAATTCTGTTTCCTTGTTGTGTATAGAAGGTGTTATGGCTACAGTTATTTCGATAATACGCTAAAATCATGCATTCGTGCAAATAACCAGGGTCTTTTCATTAAAATACTTGAAAAGGGTATGTCACTAGATATCGCAGACATGTTAAGTCCTGTTATTGCCAATGGAGAAGTTCAATATCCTTTCACTAGATTAATTGGAACATATTTTGATAGTAATGAATTTACCTTACCTACAGAACAAGTTCCTCCGTTCATTGGAAGTTGGGCAAATACGCCAGAGAAGAAACAATTTTTGATTCAACTTGGATTGCATGACAACGAAAGTAAAGAGATACAACGACGAAAATCATTTAAGGAGGACAAATTAGAGAATGTATGGAATCTTAATGATACTAACATTATCAGATCCTTCTTTAATTGGGTTGCGAACTCTTTTCAGCTTCCAATAGAATCAGAAAATCAGGTAAGTATACTGACAAATCTCTACAAAACATTACGACTTACTGGCTCATATAATGAAGAAGATTTCAGTGAGGCAGCTGAATGGTCAAATCAGTTGTATTTAGATTGGAAACAGAATTCTAGAATATCGATATATATAATAGAAGGAGAACTCCCATATAGAGGAATTTATAATAACATCTATTTATTTAAAGGATACACTGGCGAATATACGTATTTCCCTAACTCTAGACACATATATATAACAGCAAACAGAGAACCTGCTTCTTCTTTAGCTGATGTTTATTCCAATTCCACGTTAAGATGTCCTTTCACCAAAGAGGACTGGAATAAGATATTTCTTGTTTCGGCAGATATTGTTCAAGAAAAGGATGAACGCATTGCGGAACTTGAAAGATTACTTGAAGAAGCCCGTAGAGATAACAGTTCAAACAATTATGATGATCCCGAAGTGGAAGGACACGGAAAGTATACTGAAAAAGACAATACTGACCAAGAAACCAGAAAACAAATTAATCTTGAAGCTAGATTTGCGGCCAAAGATTATTTGGATTGTTTGGATGATTATGATTGCTCTGAATGGGATCCAGAAGATAGTAGTCAAATAGTAGAAGGAGTTATTAAATATAAAGGTAAACCTATTACAGTTGCAATAACTAGTTCTCGTGGACGAAAATTGTATCTGCACCCTTGGGGCTTTACAGAAATAATGGAAGACCCTGACAACTTATTACTTAACTATGGATTTGACAAATGTATTCATTCCTTAAGATTCAAGGATATCTTTATGGATAATCCAGATGTCAATCTCATTTTCGATACAGATGTTATAAGTCCAAAACTTATTGCTGATCTTTCTAATCAATTCAGGGGGTCAAAACATACTTGCTTTGTGATTGAAAATCCCAAATACTCTCAGTCAGATGCTATTCAATCTTTCGGTTTAAACGAGAAGAAGGAAGATGGGTACGTTGATTTAGGCTTTTCAGATGATGATATATTTAATTTTTAATAGGAATAGCTATGTATTATACAAGAGAAAACCATAAGCGCTTCTTAGACAAAGAGTTAACAGCAATTTCTGAATCATACTTGAAATTACTGAATACAAAAGCCATATCTTTGTTAGCAAGCAATGACGTGTATGTTACTCAATATGTAAAACTTGACTTGAAAAAAAACGATATAGGAGCAGACAGAAATGTTTTGGGCTCTGGCCAATTAATGCTTCGCTTCAAAAAAGACAAAGGAATTCCTCGAAAGAATGAATATTTTACAGCCGTTATCTTAGAGAAGGATATGTGCCTTCCTAAAAATTGGGGTGACACTACATGGGGAAAACTTCGTTCACACCAAGTAGAATTTTCTGAAGTCCATTGTGTGTGGCAAGGAAAAACCGATGATAACGGATTCCTATTGTGTGGATTTTCTGGTATTTCCTTAGAGATGTCCCAATATCTTATAGATAATCGACTAGAAGGTTGTGTTATCATTTTGGGACCCCAAGAGCCACCAATGGAATATTATCAGAACCTAATAACTGTTATCAGCAATACTTCACCAGATTATCCTGCAAAAGAAATATTAGATTTTGACAAAAGAAATATAGTATGGAATCCTGAGAGAATTAATTCTAATAGTTCTCAGGTTGACAAAATTGTTGCATTTCTCAACTCAAACAACGAATTGGTTTTTCAAGGACCTCCAGGTACTGGTAAAACGCACTTGATGGCTGCAATTGTCGCACGACTAATAACAGAGAACAAAAGTGTTCTTGTTACAGCATTGACAAATCGTGCTTTGATTGAATTAGCTCAAAAGGATTCTCTAAAAGAGTTTCTTATTCAGAAGAAAGTAAAGAAAACAAACGTATCTGCTGACGAACTCATTTCTTGCAAAAACATATGTCCAGTAGAAAGTAAACAGATAACTTGTATGCCTGGAAGTGTAACACTATCAACTTTCTACAATGCAAGTGGATGGGCAAAGATATGCTATGAAGAGCAGCCATTCGATTATGTAATAATGGATGAAGCAAGCCAAGCCTTATTTGGAATGATTGCCGCTTGCAAAAATCTAGGAAAAAGAATCATTTGGATTGGTGACCAAAACCAGATGCAGCCAATTATCCTATTAAGTGAGGAAACTCTGGTTAGGAATGATTACGGAATGTTGGCCAATGGTTTTCAAACTCTGTGTGACAACTTTGACTTTAAGTCATATATCCTCACAGAGTCACATCGCTTATTACCAAACGCCGCATCATTAACAAGCCTCTTTTACCACACCCCTATCAAGTCCGTTGCTGATTTTGAGTACCAGATTGATGTCAACAAGTTAACGTTTGCCACACAGAATGGAGGTTGTTCTCTGATATTTACAGAAATGCCTATCGGGGAAAAGGCTGATCGTTCTTGTTGTTCATATGCAATTGATATAATAGCTGAGATTCTAAGTTGTCATCCAAAAATCTACATTTCAGTTCTATCGAAATTTCGTACAACAGTTAGAATGCTACAAAATTGTTTTGTGAGTAGATTCGGTGGGCTTAACAACGTGCTTATAGATACAGTTGAAAGAGTTCAGGGTATGACGTGTGATATATGTCTATATTACATACCCAATACTATGATGAGTATGTCATTAGAGAAATCTCTATTTAATGTAGCTACTAGCCGAGCAAAACAACTGACAATTATTGTTTCTGACAAATCTATTTTGAACACTACCTGCGACAGGACTGTAGCAACATATTTACAAAAAGTATCTATGGGTGATTTCACTCCAGTTCCTTCTCAAAATAGAGATTATACAGAAAAGTTTATTGAAGTTGGGGATCTCAATCTTAAGATAAAAGGAAAAATCGATATGTCGCAGTTTGATACACCGAAACAGAAATTTGTCAGGTCTGATAGTAAAAAGAATATATATATCATTGATACAAATGTCTTTGTTAATTATCCGGATATCATTTCTAAGATAGATTCAAAATATTCTGTTGTGTTATCGGCAAAAGTAATTGATGAGTTGGATAAACTTAAGATTACACTTGATAGTGAAGGTAAACGTAATGTGGGAAAAGCATTACGTAAAATCAATAAGTCTTTAGATTGTCCGAACGTATCCATGGAACTATCTGATTCATCATTATTGCCTAACGACTTTAATAAGAAATCCCCAGATAATAATATTCTTTCTGTAGCTCTTAAGTTCAAAGATGAGAATCCTATTTTACTCACCTCTGACAATGGATTACAGGTTAAAGCAAAAGGGTTAAAAATTGCTACTATCTCTCTTAAAGAATTTCTCAAACGATAATATGACGCTAGCAATATATATAGAAGATCTGCTGAATAAATTGAAGGTCGAGTCCTACAGAATTGAATTAAAGAAGAAACAAGAATAATATGATTAAAAATCTTGATATTCGCCAGTTGATAGGCGAAGCTACAGAATATGACAAGAAACAGGCTTTGGAGGTGAAGAAAGCCAAGAGCTGGTGTAAGAGTGTGAGTGCCTTTGCTAATGGCATTGGCGGTAAACTTGTATGGGGCATTGCGGATGATGACACGTTAGTTGGACTTGCCGATGCAAAGGGCGACGCTGAGAAGATCAGTGAAGCCATCAAGACCCACCTTGATCCAATTCCTGATTTTAATCTTTCGTTTGCCAATGCGGAAGGGAAAGACTTTGTGATATTGGATGTTATGCCTGGGACACAGACTCCTTATTACTATATTGGTGATGGTCAAATGCAAGCGTTCGTTCGCGTGGGCAACGAAAGCGTAGTGGCAAGCATGTCGAAACACAAAGAACTTGTACTAAGGGATTCAAACATGTCGTATGACAGCCTTGTGTCTCGTTGGAGATTTGAGGATATGGCCTTCACCGTACTTCGCGCGACTTATTTTAAACGTACCAATCGTTCTTTTGAAGATAACGACTATGAGTCCTTTGGCATCGTCAATGAGAAAGGCGATCTGACTAATGCTGGTGCCCTGCTTGCCGACTACTCTCCGGTGCGTCATTCTCGTCTGTTCTGCACACGTTGGAATGGGCTGGATAAGGCTAATGGCGTGATGGATGCTTTGGACGATGAGGAATATACTGGCAGCTTGGTTACACTCTTGCAATCAGGACTTGACTTTGTGCGTCGTAACTCTAAGAAGGCATGGCGCAAGACCGCTGATAATCGTCTTGAATATCCAGAGTACCCAGAGCGTGCCGTGGAAGAAGGATTGGTAAACGCGCTAATTCATCGCAATTATCTTGAGTTGGGCAGTGAAGTACACATTGACATGTATGATGACCGGCTTGAAATCTTCTCTCCTGGCGGGCTCCTTGATGGAGGCTCTATCAAAGATATGGATGTGATGAATATGGCATCTCGCCGTCGCAATCCTGTACTTGCCGACATCTTCAGTCGCCTGAAGTATATGGAGCGTCGTGGTTCTGGCTTCAAAAAGATTGTATCTGCATACAAAGGGCATGATGGCTACACCGAAGGCATGGATCCCACATTCTCTACCCCTTGGGATTGTTTCGTTCTTACACTGCCGAAGTTTAATGTCGACGGTGTAGAAGGCGTTTATATTAGTTCTGATGACGTTACTGAACCTGGTGGTCAGACAGGGGGTCAGACAGGTGGTCAGACAAGTGGTCAGACAGATATTGATACAACCATTGCAGAAGTGCTTCGACTGATAAAAGAGAATCCTAAAATAACAAGAAAAATGCTTTCTGACGCTATTGGAGTAGCCTCCAGTACTATTCAAAAGCATATTAACCGATTGAAGAATGAAGGTTTCATTCGTCGTATTGGTGGTGACTTTGGTGGTCATTGGGAGATTATAGACACAAAAGAAAAATAAGTTTGTAGAGATATGTTATTCGGAAAGAAGATTAGAGAACTAAGAGAAGAGAATGGCGTACTGCAACGCCAGTTGGCTGCACTATTGGAGATAGATACCCCGATGTTCAGTAAGATTGAACGTGGCGACCGGCGTGCTAAACGTGGACAAGTTACTAAACTTGCAGAGTACTTCCATCAGGATGAGAACGAAATGCTGACCCTCTGGTTGGCAGACAAAGTGCTTGATGCGGTAGATGGCGAGCAAGAACTCAGTTCGCAAGCTATTGAAGTTGCCCAAGAACAAATCAAAGAACTGTAAAAGTATGGAGATTGACATTTTTCCTGTACCACATCGAAAGGATGGGATGGCTCGAAACTTTGACAAGGGTTTCCTTGGCATTCTCATCATCACTTACGTCGTAGCGGCTTTCAAGACAGCTCATTGTATTATGGGAAATGATGCAGAAAAGGAGTTCATGTGCTTCCTGCTCACAATCCCGATATTTATTGGCTATTACGCTCTGTTTGTGCTTGTCTGTCATGGCATCAAGAAGGGACTCTATGCTTTCTTCAAGTCTCATCGCAAAGAATGGAACAGCATAGCAGACCGCGAGGAGATGGAGGAACACATCGCTCAAAACCTTGGCCAGATACAGAAGAAGGTGCAAGAGAAGACTGCTACTGTCAACAATCAAAAGAATGCAGCACCAGCTGTGGTTGACGCTCCCAAAACTGATAGCAATGTCAAATCACAAAGTCCGGAAGAAGTATCTGTTACTCCTGAGGCATTGGCAAAGTTGCAGTTGAAGCGTGACATCCAGAAGGCACATGACGAATTGGAGGTATTCATCAACCAAGTGCAAATTGACCGTAAGCAAATGAATGAAGCAAAGATCGCTCGCGAGGCAAGGAAACTTGAAGCCATCCTCAAATACACTCGTTATACACTCATGCCTCATGGTTTCTCGGATGAGGAACTGTATCAGATAGAGGAAGCTGTCAAACTTCTTGTTGAACTCAATGGTGTAACCCGAATGGAAGTCCTCTCCATCGGCAAAAAGAAAGACTTGAAGCAGGCTGACCTGAAGAACTTCTGTTGGAATATAACATACCAATATGGGATAAATCCAAAAACCACAGCCCTGTTTGCGCTCAATCTGTTCTATGCCTGGTTTAGCAACACCGAACCTTCAAGCATTCAAAAGACGCTGCGCAACACAACTGGCAGACATACAATTGAAATAGACGAGAACATCATAGAGCATCTGCCAAAGTTGAAAGAAAAGGTATTCGACAAGACTCACCAATAGCTGAGTTATCGATTTCTATTTTTGTTTGGCAATCCTGCCCCAATACATCTTCTTATCGTTCACGTGCGTTCACAACTATCTGATACACAATAGTGTTTAGATTTGAGCTTTCAAATCATGGTAAAAACTTTTTCTATCGAATGATGATTCGCCCCCAGATGGATTGGAGACGCTTGATGAACCACTTTGCACTGCGTTATATGTGCCTTTTACGTAAGTATAGCGAAGTTCCTCAATCCAATACCACTACATGTTTCATTATAGATGACACCGTGCTTGAGAAGAGTGGCGTGAGGATGGAGGGTATCAGTCGTGTTTTCGACCATGTAAAAGGTAGGTGCGTATTGGGCTACAAACTGCTACTTTGTGCATTCTTTGACGGCAAAACAACCATACCCTTTGATTTTTCACTACATCAAGAAAAGGGGAAGCAAGGCGACTGTGGGTTGACAAAACAGCAACTCAGAAAGGCATATCACACCAAGAGGAATACCGGCAACCCTGATTACAAACGCTTTCAAGAGCGTAAGATGTCTAAGCTGGAAGTCGCCATGGATATGCTTCGCCGTGGATGGAAGATGGGACTATATGCCAAGTATGTGATTACCGATAGTTGGTTCACTTGTGAGCAACTTATGGCTTGTGTTAGAAGCATAGGTAAAGGGGCAATGCACTTTGTCGGACTTGCTAAAATGGGAAAGACGAAATATACTGTATCAGCCTGAACTAATCCATGATATGTCCTTATCGCTGTTAGCTAAATATTTACCTTTTTGTACTGACAGTCTCTGTAGCAGAAATGTAGCAGCAAACTGACTGGTTTATGACCGCTATTTTGACTATCTGTTGAAAGCACGCCCACTCTCATTTTCGGAGTACAAAGTTAGATCTTTTTGTTTATATCTCCAAATCTTTGTGCCATAAATATTTAGAGATTTTACTGCTACATTTTCCAGTGCAAGGTGCAAGCCCTTATATATAAAGGGACTTGCACCTTGCACTGGAGTTTTACAAAACAATAATAATTATACAAAGATATAAGAGTAATAAAATGTTTTAGATTTAGTTCGTTATATTTATTGGTACACTGTGTATTCCGCTACTAACAAACAAACTTGCACCGTCTGCAAGACGGATTGCATAGTGTGCAAACATTTGCATGTGGCGGGTTGCTCTTGTAACGGTGCTTTAGTAACTTTATAAGTATGAAAAAGTTATTGGAAATGCTGAAGTCAGCAAGAGTGGAAAATGGTTATTCGCAGGAGTATCTGTCTGTTATTCTGAAAGTTAGTTCGAGTCGAATCTCGCGCTGGGAAAGAGGAAAGACAGCAATGACTCTTGAACAAATTCTGATGTACGCTTCAAAGGTGGGCATCCCGTCTACCAAAATATTTGAGTTTCTTGCACGTAATGGGCAGCCCGGTCCTTTACCTATAGCAGAAATTCATCTGGAAGTTTTTACTGAGGAAGCATTCAGAAGACTTTCACAGTTAGTCAGTGAACTTGGAATAGAACATGTAACAATTAAAACCAAACGATTACGCTGATGGAAATAATAGCAGTAGAAAGCCAAGCCTATCAAGAACTGATAGACAAGCTCAATCGTATTGAGCAGTATGTTGAGCGCACCTCCCGTCTTATTCAAGACATTGACGACGAGCTGGAGATGACCACGAAAGACCTAATCGGGACTCTGAATATTTCAGAGTCCACCCTTTACCGCTGGCGCAAGAAGCAGCTAGTGCGTTACCGCTACACGGAGGGTGGCGATGTGCGCTACTTCTTCAAGTCTATCGTGATAGCCACGAAATGTAACCGGCTCCGCGTATCAGGTATGAGAAACGATGAGGTTCTTGGGCGACTCAACCGTTTCAAGGACAATCTCATCATGAGTTCATGTCTTAACCCTAAAAACCGACAATTATGATAGAAAAGGAACAAATTCTTTTACTTACACAAGGAGGTCTGAATGTGTTTTCACATTTCCTTGGCTTTGAGGTAAACCTTCATCGCAACTTCCGAAGCCCTTTCTATGACGATAGGCGGGCTTCCTGCCATATCTACTACGACAGGAAAACTTCTTCTTACAAATTCTATGATCATGGAGATACCACCTATTCTGGGGATTGCTTCTGGTTTGTGGCAACCCTCCGTAATTTGAACCTGAAAACAAGTTTTCCCGAAGTATTGGAAACGATTGTACAAGAACTTGGATTGTATTCTTTATGTAATGGTGAAAAGCATAGCAGCCATATCACGTCAGCATATAAAAAAACTATTGTTCCCACTCCTAAGGCTGATATAACCAAGTGTACGGAAGAACGTCCATATAGTTTTGAGATACAGCCATTTGACGATGGTCTGCTGAACTATTGGGCACATTATGGCATCCATGAGGATACACTCCGTCGCTTTCGTGTACGGAGTCTTAAGCGCTATGAAAGTGTATCTGCTGAAGGCAAGAAGTTTGAACTTTATAGCTCACCTACGGAACCTATGTTTGCCTATATCGGAAACGGCTATGTAAAGATATACCGACCTCACAGTCCAAAAATCCGCTTTCTTTATGGTGGACGGATGCCTGCCACGTATTGCTTCGGAATGGAGCAGATTCCTGCCAAAGGAGATATGCTTTTCATTACAGGTGGAGAAAAGGATGTACTCTCATTGTATGCACACGGCTTCAATGCAATCTGCTTCAACAGTGAAACGGCACAGATATCGACCAGTATCATTGAGAGTCTTCAGCTTCGTTTTAGGCATATCATACTCTTGTATGATGCGGATGAAACGGGTGTACGGGAAGCACATAAACAGTCTGAACATCTGGTGGAATACAAGGTCTTGAACCTTTCACTTCCGCTAAGTGGTACAAAGTCTGAAAAAGACATTTCTGATTTCTTTGCCTTAGGCAACGGGGCAAAGGAACTGAAAGAGCTGCTTGCCAAGATGTTCTCAGATCTATATAGCCAAACCATGATGATGTTACGTTCCTGTGAGATTGATTATGAGAATCCACCGGACATTTCCAAATCAGTAGTAGCAGTAAACGGTGTGCCACTCGGCACACAGGATAACCTGTTCTGCATTACTGGAGGTGAGGGGACAGGCAAGAGCAACTATGTGGGTGCCATCCTTGCCGGAGCGTTGGGAGAAAAACGATTGCCGATAGAGAAGACCTTGGGATTGGAGATTACCGCCAATCCCAAAGGCTTGGCGGTCCTACACTATGACACGGAACAGTCCGAGGCACAACTGCACAAGAACTTGGGTAAGACACTGCGTAGGGCTTCTTTGACGGCAGTACCGGAGTTTTGCCATTCTCTGTACCTTGCCTCTCTGTCTCGTAAGGACAGACTGAACCTTATCCGTGAGAGTATGGACTTGTTCCATCACAGGCATGGAGGTATCCACCTCGTGGTGATTGACGGAATAGCCGACTTGATACGTTCTGCCAACGATGAAACGGAAAGTATTGCCATTGTGGACGAGCTTTATCGCTTGGCGGGGATTTATAATACCTGTATCATCTGTGTGCTACACTTCGTACCGAATGGTATTAAACTCCGTGGGCATATCGGCTCAGAATTGCAGCGCAAAGCAGCGGGAATTCTTTCCATAGAGAAAGATGATAATCCCGAATACTCGGTGGTAAAAGCATTGAAAGTCCGTGACGGAAGTCCGTTGGACGTACCGATGATGCTTTTCGGCTGGGATAAGGCTGAGGAGATGCACGTTTATCGTGGTGAGAAGTCAAAGGAGGACAAGGAAAAGCGCAAGACTGAAGAACTCATTGCCGTTGTCAAAGAAGCCTTCCGAAATTCTTTCAAGCTCACTTACCAAGAACTTTGTGAGGTACTGATGCGAGAAATGGAAATCAAGGACAGAACTGCAAAGAAATACATCGCCTATATGAAAGAACAACGTATCTTGGCACAAGATACCAATGGTAACTATCAAAAAGGAGAACTATGCCGTACATAGATTATAAAACCGAAGACACTTGGCAAAAACGCCTGTTTGACAAGCTGATAAGCGTCGAGGATAAACTCGACCGCCTGCTTGTCCTGCAGGATCAATCTGTTGACACAACCGTCCATCCTCCCCTGAAACCGGAATATCTGGATATCATAGATGTATCCAAGATACTCAAAGTAGAACAAAAGACCATCTATAATTGGGTGTGGGCAGGAAAAATTCCTTATCTCAAAGCCAATGGCAGGTTACTTTTTCTCAGGGAAGAGATTGACGAGATGCTGAGAAGGCGAGATAGTTGGTGATGCGTATTTGTTGGTTTTTATTGTTGTTTTGTTGTGTAAATGCAAGCAGTTACATTACAAAATAACGGTTACAAAATTGGGTTCTACTGTAATTAGTGTGAGTTAACATATGTCTAGATCACCATAGAAGAATAGAATCGCTATCCGATAGCGTTCGGCAGTACCATATCCTCTGCCGATGGTCTTGATTTCTTCATACAGACTATAAAGATACGAATTTCGTGCCGCTTAATGCGGGATACGGCATGTTAATTCACACTAAATCCCGCAGAACCCAAAATTGAAAATACGTACATTAATACTGGCATAGCTCGTTAAGCTCGTACTTTTCTCTGTTTTTTGTGCTGATTATGAGATTTTATATGTACCTTTGTTGTCGTGAATAATGCATTATTTCGCGACAAAATACAATTATAATTATGACAAAAAGCATTGAAAGTAAAATACTTATAAAATCAAAGAAGTGCGGACGTGGTTCTGTGTTTTTTGTGGGGGATTTTATTTCGTTTGGCAATCGAGATGCCGTTAATAAGGCTTTGGAACGTCTCGTAGAAAAAGGACAGATGCTTAGAGTTGCACGTGGCATTTATTGCTATCCCAAAATGGAAAAAGTATATGGTCTGGGTATGGTTCCTCCATCGCTTGAGGATATTGCCAAAGCAATGGCAAAAAGGGATGGCGCAAGAATTGTCCCAACGGGGCTTTATGCCCAATACCAGTTAGGACTGACTCAACAGATACCGATGAACATAGCTTACTTAACCGATGGCGTCTCACGTACTATAAATCTTGGCGAAGGGAAAAACATAAAATTCAAGCGCGTCTCTCCCAGATATTTCTCCATCCGTAGCCAGTTGGCCCTTCTCTTAACAACAGCCCTTAAAGACTGGAAAGTAGAGAACCTGACTGATGAGCAGGTTGCTACCATTAAAATGAAGTTAAACGAAAATCCTCACCTTCAAGTTGCAGACCTCAAACTGATGCCTTCAAAGGTAAGGGAATTTATAGTTGGTCTATATGAATAGGTTTCTTGGATTATCCGACTCACAACGGAAAAGCGTCTATGAATCAATTGCAGATAAAGTCGGGTTACCCGCACAAGTGATAGAGAAAGATTTTTGGGTAACTGCAATCTTGCAAACTATCTTTTCACTTCCTATAGCAGAGCATCTTGTTTTCAAAGGCGGCACAAGTCTGAGCAAAGGTTGGAAACTTATAGAACGATTCTCGGAAGATATAGATGTTGCTGTCAATCCTGTTTTTCTTGGTGCTCCTGAAGGAGATCTCACGAAAAAACAAATCAAGAAATTGCGCAAGGCATCATCGCTTTTTGTTTTAGAGGAACTAACCCCTATGATGTGTGAAGAACTAAAAAGACAAGGCTTGCTGTCGTTTGTCACAGTTAATGCCCAACCCAATGGCGAAGGTGACGCCACCTATCCCGAGCCACGTCAGATTTATCTTCACTACAAATCAGTTTTTGACAAGGAGCTTACATATCTCCGCCCTGATATTGTATTGGAAGTGAGTGCACGTTCATTGCTTGAACCGACAGAATCAATACAAATTAAAAGTATTATTGGAGAGCATCTTCCGATTACACCATTGGCTGACAGCGCCGTTCATACTGCTATTCCCGCAAAGACATTCCTTGAAAAGGCGTTTTTGCTTCACGAACTCTTCTCCATTCCCGGACACGGAATGATAGCAGAGCGCAAGAGCCGACATCTTTATGACCTTTACGTCATGATGAATAAAGATTTTGCAAAGAAAGCCATTGCAGATGATGCATTATGGGAATCTATTCGTCATCATAGAGAAATTTATACTTCAGTGAAAGATGTGGATTATACTCCTGATGTACGCAAACGTCTCAGGATTGTCCCCCGGAAAGATATTCTTGAAGAATGGAAATCAGACTATCAGGCAATGATGGAATCAATGATTTATGGCAAAAAGCCTTCATTTGAAGAACTGTTAGATGCACTATCCGAACTTCAAGAAAGGTTTAGGATAAGCAAATAGTAAACAACACAAGTAATCTATTAGATTTTGGCAATAACAAGCGTTATTTGCCAAAATCTAATAGAGAGAACTAAGGAATAACGTTAAGGATAATGCCGCCATTTCGGTTTGAAACTCTGCGAATGTTTCTCCTCTTTTGCATCCTGAACAGAAAGGTTATCATTCCCTTTCCCGACAGAATGATTGTTGCTGGACAGACCCTCTACTTGCTTCATTTTCTCTTTCTCTGTTTCCTCTGTTTTCTCCTCCGGCGGTGTAAGCGTAAGCGCAATCTTTCTGTCTAATTCAGCAGCTTCACTTTTGAGTGAGCGAAGCTCGTCCTCTTTTTTCCAAGAACTGTTGGCAATGTTGGTGTAAACGTCTTTATTGGCTACAACCTTTGCCATTTCCTTCTCATGCGACTCTATTACCTTTGGAATACGCTCCAAGGCATTAACGAAGTTCTGACACGCAAGTTTCGGGTCTGTTGCCAACTTACCGTTATTATAGGTATAGTAGATACTCTCCTGCCCTTTCACAAAGAAGCGGTTCACCGAACAGTCGAACAAGTCCTTGGAAGTACTCTCTGTCTTGACCATTATGGAAAAACCATAAACTTCACCGATTTTGTTGTACTCGCCTTTGGTGCGTGCTTTTTCGTCTATCTCCTGCAGACGGGCAGCAATGGCCTTGATATCGGTGCTGTCTTCTACACCTTTGATTGTCAGTTTATTTATAGGTGTACCTTCATCATCACGCTCCACACGCTGCTCAAATAGAGTGAGGTCAGATTGTGCCTCCTTGATTTTGTCCGTATGGAAGGATACAGAACTTTCAATCTCTGCCAACTTGCCCGTTGCGGCATCACGCTCACGAAGGAAGTTCTTACGTTCTGATTCCAAGGTGGTAATCTTCTTATCCAATCTTGCTTTCTCTAAAAGGTCGGTATTACCCGAAAGCACTGCTACGTATTCTGAGAAGTTCATGCCGCTGTCCTCATCCATCGAACCCTCATCGATGGTACGACTGCCAAGCGTGTTCGTCTTTAGCTGATTAATGAAAAGCTGCTTGTTATGCAGCAGGTTAAACTTGTAGCTATCCAAGGAACGTTCCACGGCATAGATAATCACATCGACCTTGTTGTCCGCAAACTCCTTGGCAATAAGATTTCCCTTGCGCACGGCTCGTCCGTTGCGCTGCTCCAAGTCTGAAGGTCGCCAAGGTGTGTCCAAATGATGGACCGCAACGGCACGTTGCTGAGCATTCACACCAGTACCCAACATGGATGTAGAGCCGAAAATAATACGAATATCTCCACGGTTCATCGCATCTACCATCGCTTTCTTGGCTTTCTCGTTCTTGCATTCTTGAATGAAGCGTATCTCGTAGGACGGGATATGATAGTCTTCTACCAGCTTACGCTTGATTTCCGAATAGACATTAAAGTCTCCACCGGGCTTATAAGTACCTAAATCAGAGAAAACGAACTGCGTACCTTTCTGTGCGTCGAACTTTCGATAATAGTCATTGAGCATCTTGGCACAATGACTTGCCTTGTTGTCGATATGATCTGAGTACCCATTTTCATCTATCATGCGTAAATCAAGGCTCATCTTCCTCGCGTAGTCTGTTGCAATAAGCATCTTTGCCCTTTCCTCACTCTCACTCAGAGGTGCACGTCCTAAGATTGTAGCATCGCCACTCTTGGCAAACTCCATCAGTTTGCCGATAAAAACTTCCTGCTCGGGTGTAGGCGGAATGTTGTGCAGTATCTCATTCTTCTCTGGTCTGTCGATACCGATGTCCTTGGCTGTACGAAAATCGCAAATCTCCGCATAAAAGTAGTGTCTGTGAATGTAATCGACTGATTACTAATAGGAAACAGAATATATGATATAATAAGATGAACGATTAAGAAACGAGCGAGTTTCTTTTCCTTTCTTTATTCTGCAATGCTTCAAAGAACACGTTAATTCTATGTTGCAAAGATAATGATTTCTTTATGAAAAGCAGTAGGAATTAGAGAAAAAGTGCTTGTTGTTCCATTCTTTTTACTTTTCAAATAATTACAAAAGGATAGATATACAAAATAAATCTATAAATATATCGTAAAACAAGCGGTTTGATGAAATATAATTGTTATCTTTGCATTTGATAATTGTAAATCAAAAGCTTGGAAGATGAAACTGAACAGAATAAAACTTGTGCTTGTGGAAAAAGAAATTTCCCAAACGCAATTGGCAAAGGAACTTGGCAAGAGTTTCAGTACAATCAATGCGTATTGCAGCAATCGCAAACAACCCTCTTTAGACTTGCTGAATAAAATAGCGGAATATCTATCCGTGAATATCAAGGACTTAATTGTCGATAAATAAGAAGTAGGTATGGAAGATAAAATATTAAAGTCTGTTTCCTGCGAGGACGTCAGGGTGAAATTCCAACTCTCATGTATCTTATGGGTATGAATCAAGTATGTTTCCTTTAAAGGTCTAAAAACGAAGTATGTCAGTACCTTCCTGCACTTATTTAATCATAAAATTGAGTGTTTTGACAATTCGTTATAAATTTAGAGCAAAAAATGAAAACAAAACATCAGATTAAACAATGGTTGCTAATCACTATCATGACATTTTTTCTTTATGATGTGATATGGCTTGCTGGAGATTATGATGATTTTTCACGGAGTGTTTTAAACCATTCAAGTGAAATTATTGAAGATTTTGTTTATTGCTCATTATTCTCCTTGACAAGCATTTTTATATGTAATCAGCTTATTAAACTGTCTGAGAAACGTCAGCATATAACAAATAAGCAATTAACAGGAATGGCATGGTATATAGTCTTTATAAATATAATTCTCGCTTTGATTTGTGAGTTTATTTATGAGGACGTAATTTGTAACAATCCCCCTGATGATGATTGTTGGGGAAACTCTTATATCTTTGCCTTAATTGCATCTTTCATTGGACTGATTAACGTGAATCATTACTATACAAAGATTGTTGAAAGTTACTACAATGAATATATATCGTTTAAGAAAAAATCTCTCAAAGCTCAGTTAAATCCACATTTTCTATTCAATAGCCTGAGTGTCTTGACTGAGTTGACAAGAGAAAACGGGACTAAGGCAGAAGAATTTACGCTTCGTCTTGCAAATGTGTACAGACATGTATTGAAGACAATTGACATGGATCTCGTCCCGTTGTCAGAAGCAATACTTTTTGCAAGAAATTATACTGACATTTTGCATGTGCGGTTCGGGGAGTCAGTTGTATTCCGTATTGCTAATTTCCCTATAAATAGTAATGAGTATATGTTGCCAATGAGCATACAACTCCTTGTTGAAAATGCGATTAAACATAATTTTGCTTCCCGTGAAAGCCCATTGATTATATGTATAGATCGCAAGGATGATAAAATAATAGTGTCAAACAACATGCAATCATGCAAAGACGATGTGGCGAGAATATCTTTTTCCTTGGGTATTGGATTGCAAAATTTGCAACAAAGATACATCCTCGAGACAGGAACAGGTATTGATATCAGGGAGTGCAACACAGAATTTAAAGTATACATTCCAATTATTGAAAAATGAATAAAATTGTTATTATAGAAGATGAGGCGTTAAGTGCAAAACGCCTCATTAGATTGATAAACGACTACGATGATTCCATTACAATCCTGGGGCCATTTCAAACAACTGATGAGGTCAAGAACTTTCTTGCAAGTGATCACGATTATGATTTAATCATATCAGACATAAGACTTGGCGCATACACTGTATTTGAAGCCTTTGAGTTGAACATGCCAACTTCCTTTGTCATTTTTACAACCACATATGATGAATATGCTATGAATGCTATAAAATCAAACGGCATAGATTATTTGCTTAAACCTGTGAATAGTAAAGAGCTATTCAACTCTTTGGATAAAATCAATATGCTATTACATCAAGATACTACGCCTACTGCACTGTCTGTAGTGGCACGGGACATGCAAATATGGCGTTCACGCTTTTTGGTTACAAAAGGGGATGAACTAGTTTCATTGAAGGCTGACGAAATTAGTTGCATTTATAGTGGAAAACGTCAAGTTGTGGCTTATAAGCATGATGGCGAAACCTATGTCATGAGCGACAAACTGTCTGATTTAGAAGAAACTCTCAATCCTGACGTTTTTTTTCGCATTAATCGACAATATATTGCAAACATCAATTACTTAGAAAAAATTTCATTCTTTTTCAGTTCTAAACTTCATGTCAAGATTAAAGGATGTAATGATAGCAATATAATAATAAGCAAGGACAAGGCTTGCAAATTCAAGCAATGGCTTAGCAAATAATTTATTGTCTTATGAAAAAAATAAAGAACACACATTTTTATATTTATGCTTGTAATTCATTGATTGCTTTGCTTTTAATGACATCATGTAGTACTTTTAAAGAGATAGTCAAAGAGGATATCTTCGAATCCATCACTGACCCCAAAACTGGAACGCCCGTTTTTACACGAGAGTATGATACGAAACCTTATCAAATTAATATTGGAGAAATCATAAAGGCTAGAAAAGAACAAAAAAAGGAAAAGAAACGAGAATTAATTGAGAATTACAAGATAGAGCAGACCGACAGTGCGCAAAAATTAAAGGTAGACTCAACAAGCAAGTGCAAATTCACGAGCCCCTTTTAAAAAAAGCTTGTAGTGGAACTTGCCAATTATTGGGAATGTATAAGTTAGAACACTAATTTTTCCGTCTCGCTGACATTTATTTCCGTTTCATGACATTTCAACTTGCAGAAATAGTATATGTTATATACTTTTGGTATGCTCTAAATTGTTTAATTCTAAATAAAACTCAACATGAAAAATTAGCATTCTTTTTGTTGACTGCAAGTCTCATTACAGCTTGTTCGTCAGATGACCTTAGTCAGGATGTTACACCAGCACATGCAGTTAACCAATTAGCGAGTTCGTCAGTTTCGGTTTCAAACGAAGGGTACTTGGTGTTTCCTACAATCCAGAGTCTTCAAAATTTCGTGGAGCAATATTCAGAAGACAATACGAAAGCCTCCGCATACCACAAAGTTTTACCTAACACAAGAGCAACAGGTGGGGGTCATTTTGAATCTGTAGCAGATTTGAGTGAACGTCTTGCTAATGGTCGCCATAAAACACGCGCGAACTCTGAAGTTAGTATTGACAGAAAAGACAACAGCATATTCTATGAGGATCTAGAAGGACTGAATGAGTTGGAAGAGATGACCGAAGACGAATATAATGTTATGAAGGCGGAAAATTTGCTCTTTGATGATATTATGACGCATATGGTTGACACAACTCTTCGTGTATGCGTGGAAGGTAGACTTTATAAAATCACAGATCAGGGGACATTCTCCATTGATGTCAAGAAAGAGAAGCTGCTTGATGAATCTATCAGAACATTTAATCCTGAACTTAAGCTTAAAGTAAATCCAGGAGCTTCTGTCGCTCTTGATGAGAATGTTACTTTCACAAGAACATTCTCTGATAAAAGTATTCAATATTCTGAATTTGAGGCTGTAGACGAACCAATAACAGCAACTCTAACTCGAGCAGCATCTAATGACACATATACAGAGAATGCTTTTCACGTGGGTTATAATACGAACTCATATTTATGGAAGAATCATAGCGTGGTACAAAAGTTTTTCGATTGGCTCAGGGGCAAGGATGTGTCTCGCGAAAACTACTTCTCTAAAAAACATCGTGTTCAGATGGAAGTGTTTGATGTGAACTATGGATTTTATGCTAGTGCTGGTATAAAAGTAAATATGCAGAAAAGGAAAAAATTCTTAGGCATCCCATATTGGAAAGGAGAAAAAAGCTTCCAAGATTGTAATTGGATTTAATGGTTTAGATGGAGTTATGAAATACAACAATCCAAGAAACTATTCTACCATTAATCCTACAATGAATACGAATTGGAATACTTTTACGGGTGCAATAAATAATATTCAGTCAAATTTTTTCTATGGCAACTATCATAAATTGAAGTTCATAAAAGATTGGACAGACGATATAATATGCTTGATTCCCGAAATTAAGATTGGAAATACTGATTGGCGTGAGAAGATAGGCAACAAACTTTATGAAGCACCAGCTAAGGCTGTTTATTCTCAACTAAAATCATTGGAGAACAAGTATATCTATTCTCCAGTAAAGAAAAGAATTACATCAACAGATCCTATGATGGCTTACTTAGTATGGGGTAACACAAATATTGAGTTTAATAAGGAACATCCGTATATTACCGGAGTGAAAGAATATACTAATTGTAAATCAAGATCGGTAATCTTTGATAGATCATTCGGATTTTCGTTTAGTAATGTTGGAGGCGTTTCTGGTTTCCTTCCTTCCGAGTTTGATATAAAAAAACTGGATGTGTTTGGTGCTGCTTATTATGACCGTCAGTGGCGTGGAGTCCGTTTCTATAAATATTGATAATTATGCTAAGATATATTGTCTTTTCGATTATGACAATGCTATCTCTAGTGTGTAACGCACAAAAGATACCTGTCAAATGTTTTGAAACTGAATTTGATTTTGGTGTTACTTTGCCTCTTGATCAGTATCATGGTGGGAAGAAATTAGTTGGCCCATCATTAGCAGTAAATCTTCGATATAACATCAAGGATACACCTTGGGACTGTGGCCTTTTACTGCAAACAGATGGAGCACGACGTGATTTCTGGCATGATAAAAATAGTGATAATTGGCAGTCTAATAGAACTATGGTTTTGGCCGCTAATGGTGGTTACAACTTTCGGCAAGGACAAAAAGTGAATCCTTTCATTAGCGTTGCTTTAGGTGTTGGATTTAATCAAGTTGTTGGAGATAAGTTCATGGATATAAATGCAACGTCTCCTGTTATCATGCCAAAAATTGGTGTGGAATTATGGCATATGCTTAGAATAAATTCACATGTCATGGTAACTCGTAAGGGATTTAACACATATGGATTAACTCTTGGATTAGTCTTGGGCGGACGACCTAGTAAGAACTAAATGTAAGAACTGTTGTTATAAAGATAGAGGGTAAGTAAAAACAGCAATACTACTTATCCTCTATCCATCTTTTATCTGTATTAAACAGAAAACAAATTGTAACTTAACGTGAGTTCGACAAAATCAGATGTTTTAATCCGTCGAACTCACGTTAAATTATGATTTACCCAACAGTTCTATCTACTCCGTATTAGAATACTCCTCCGTTAGTTTTATCGCTTGCACTTGCAGTTTAATAATAGCTTCAGAATAGGCTTCGAGTTTGCAGAGCATTCTTTTTGCAGTAGCGGCAGAGTGATAACTGTTTAGGGTCTTGACTGCTTCGTTATAGAAAAAACCAATCTTGTGAATTTGAGATATTATGTTAGAGAGATCACGCAAGTATTTCTCATCCGACTTGTTTTCTGTGATAACTTTGAATGGTTCTCCAAGTAATCTTGCCCTTAGATAATCGCTCTTGGTTTTTGCTCCCGACTTTTGATATAGCTCAATAACTTTCTGCTGGTCGTGAGGATTGGGTATTCTGATGTGCCATCTGTCCCATTTGGGGTTGGTGGAACATCTGCCATCAGGCTTGTTTATGTTCTTTCTTTTCATCGTTTCTATGTTTTCTAATCACGACTTTGGAGTGATTTAATCCCCTTTCGGGGCAAGGGTCTTTGTGGTACAAATGACAATTTGTGGTACAAAGACACACCTTGCCAGTATAAAGAAAGAGATAGTTTGTTATGTTCCATAAAGTAACCTTTCTGGGGTGCTTTTGATAGACGAGAGTTCAAAGTTCAAGAAGTAAGTCAAGAGATAAGTTTAGACTAATTTCTTGACTTACTGACTTTATGAGCTGACATATTTTTGACTAAAGTTAATTTTGACTTAGGTCGAAACTGTTTTTTTGACCAAAGTCATAACTGACCATTTGACTTAAGTCGCGACTGATTTCTTAACTTAACTCATAACCTACCTGTTTGCGGTATTGGATTATAATGCCTTTCAAGCATTGTCTGTATGTCGCTCTGCTTGTATAGTATCTTCCCTCCGATTTTGTAGAAAGGAAGCGTTCCTGCATTTCTGTACTCTTGGAGCGTGCGTGTGCTGAGCCGTAATTGGCTGCAAACCTCCTCACCCGAAAGGTAAACTTCACCATTCAGCATCGGACGGGCGGTAGCGCAATACCGCTCCAATTTCTTCAATGTGCCCTCCATCAGTTGTGCAAACAACTGCATCTGAGGGTCTTGCTGTGTAATGATTTCGTTCTCTGTCATAGTTCATTCACTTTTTGCGTTCAGTAATTCCGTGATGTCGCTTTCCTTGTAATAGCACTTATGTCCAATCATTAAGAAAGGGATTTTCCCCGTATCTCTGTATGA
>NZ_JH114160.1:39668-43091 GCF_000224595.1 Prevotella sp. C561
TAGGTCGAAACTAATTTCTTGACCAAAGTCACAACTGACCATTTGACTTAAGTCGCGACTGATTTCTTAACTTAACTCATAACCTACCTGTTTGCGGTATTGGATTATAATGCCTTTCAAGCATTGTCTGTATGTCGCTCTGCTTGTATAGTATCTTCCCTCCGATTTTGTAGAAAGGAAGCGTTCCTGCATTTCTGTACTCTTGGAGCGTGCGTGTGCTGAGCCGTAATTGGCTGCAAACCTCCTCACCCGAAAGGTAAACTTCACCATTCAGCATCGGACGGGCGGTAGCGCAATACCGCTCCAATTTCTTCAATGTGCCCTCCATCAGTTGTGCAAACAACTGCATCTGAGGGTCTTGCTGTGTAATGATTTCGTTCTCTGTCATAGTTCATTCACTTTTTGCGTTCAGTAATTCCGTGATGTCGCTTTCCTTGTAATAGCACTTATGTCCAATCATTAAGAAAGGGATTTTCCCCGTATCTCTGTATGATTGCAGGGTACGTTTGCTGATGCCCAAACGCTTGCACACGGCTTCGTTGTCAAGCCATTCGTCTGTTTCGGGCGGATTGCCGATGAGTTGTTCAATACTGTGGATAAAGTCTGCAAATTCGGAGCAGTGCCGCTCCCACGCTTTGCGGTCGATGATAATGAGTTTCATTGCCTTGATTTTGTTTTGATTACTTTATTGTTACTCGGCAAACAAACTGTTATGCAGTCCTTTGCCGTACTTATCAAGTGCAAAAGTAAACCCTCGGAAGCACCGCTGCAAGAAATGAGGAAAAGCAGGGAAATAGAGAGAAAACAAGAGAAAAGACCAAAGGAGATCCATCTGTGTTATTGCGGTAATGAGAAGAGGTGCCGGCTCGTTCCTTTTATTATTTTGTTGTTTTATCGATAATTCGATAGTTCGACAAATCGAGATATCGAAGTGTCGATATATAGTTTTATCGATAGATTATTTTGACGATATATAGTTTTGACAACAGATAGTCATGACAACAGATAGTCATGACAATAAATTGTACAAACAATAGATAGTCCGTATTATCGTCAGTCCTATCTATTGTTGGCTGTTACGCCTTGCGTCCAAAGAGCCTGAGTATGCCGTATTCTTGTCGTGCCTATACTCTCTTACGGCAGCCCTGCCCTGCAAGGTTGGGAGAGATGAATACGACCGCACGAATATTGAAAATGGCAATACCAACTTGAAAAGAAAAATCCTGCGGTGGAGATTCTTCTCTCCATCCGCAGGACTTGACCTTGTCAGGGCAAATTGGCTGCCGTTGTACCTTTGCACGATAAGAAACGGCATCAGGGACTTTGCGTGTGCCTTTGCTTACAACGCCTTTGGGCTTACCCCTCCGTCTGACCGATTATTGGCAAATGATTGCTCTTGGTAAGCAGCATTATCGTGCCTGTGAGTTCGGTGTAAAGACGGCCGTATTGCTCGTCAGAAGCAAATGTGTCCGTCAAACCGAATTTGTCGAATGTGGCTTGAATAGCCTTGTTCGACAACAGTATAGGTACGAGTTTCTCTGGGAGCGGTGCAGGCAGTTCCCTTTCAAACTCGTTTTCCAATACAGATACAAGCGTATCGTACTTGGAAAAGTACAAGCCTTGATACAATGCCTCGCTTGCCATGCTTTCCGCTTCGGGGTACTTAAAACCTTGCGCCACGGCATCGCAGTAAGCTGTGAGAGCCATATCTGCCCGTGCAGTGATAAACTCCGTATCTTGCAACTTTTCGGGGTGATGCTCACTCATGTAACTTCTTAACTTCAATCGAAAGTAGGAAAGTTCCATCTTGTTGTTCTCTTTCATTTTTATTTTTATTTAGCGTTGATGTTCAATGATGGTTGCTTTGCGGTCAAAGGACAAGTTACTTGTCCTCCGCTTGGCTTTCTTGGCGGACAGACACGCAAAGCCTTTCGCAGTTCTCTTGTGGTATTGCTGCCCATGAGTGGCTGCATTTCCCGTGCAATCTTACTCTTGCTAACCTTTGCATAAAGTTCGGTGGTGGAAATGAAACGGTGTCCGAGCATCTTACTGACGGTTTCTATCGGCAAACCATTCTCCAAACAGATAGTCGTGGCAAAGGTATGCCGTGCCGTATGCGAGGTGGCTTCGGTATGAGGTGGGAGGCCTGCGTTGATGATAATGTCCCTTATCTTGCGGTTGAAATGGCTATTTGTGGGGAACTCACGAAAGAGCAAACCCTCCTTTCGTCCGTCACTGACAATGGTGAGTATCTCTTCGGCAATGGGCAATAAAGGAACAATGCTTCTGTTCTGAGTTTTTGTGCGACAGAGCGATATGTACCTGCGCCCATCGTCAAGTGTGTAAACATCGCCCATTCGGAGTTTCTTCAAGTCTGAGAATGCCAGCCCCGTGAAACAGCCCAAGAGGAAGATGAGCCTGCAATGGTTGTCCACCGAGCGGTGTGGGCGATATGAGAGAAGTTTGTGTAAATCGTCAGAAGTGAGGGCATTGCGCTCGTAGGTGGGCGTTTCAATGTCTATCTGCTCAAAAGGGTCTTCACGGATATATCGCTCTTGCAGTGCTTTTCGGATGACTTGATGCAGGTGGCGCAGACGATTGGAAACAGTGCTTTCCTTGTTTCCCAAGTCCCGCAGCATAAATAGGCGGTAATGTTCTATGAGGTCCTTGTCTGCCTCTTTGGGAAGGCAGTCCCCGTTTCCCCTTGTTTTTAGAAAAAGTGCAAAATTCTTCCTACTGTCCCTGAAAGCCCTGACGGTAGCCTTTCCTATCGTCTTGCCCTGCAATTGCTCCTTACTTTCGCAGACAGCTTGGTAAATCTCTATGAGTGTCGGGGTGGGTTTGTTTTGGTGCTGGTACTGCTCTTTGAGATATCCTGCCGTAATGTAGTTCTCTTCTCTTAACGTGAGTTCATAGAGTGCGTGAAGTCGTTTATCTATTGAGTCCAGTTGATGATTGACGGCATTCGCTCTGTTAGCTGCCACTTTTATGCGTCCTATCTTTGATTGCCAATCAACGGGAGAGGTGTGCAATCCTGTTGAGAATGAAGCAGACGCACCGTTGCAGGTGATACGGCAGCGTATAATGCACTCGTTATTCTCATTTGTCTTGCTTCTGTCTATATAGAATAGAATTGAAAATGTACTTTTCATTTTTCCATGTATGTTTTATCGTTTGTATTCCTTATAATTTCTAGTTAGTCAGACGATATTGTGCAATGAGAGGAATAATCTTCTCCACATCCCGAAAGACACGCTCTGGAGAAGTCTCTGCATACACTTGTGTGGTCTTTATTTGGCTGTGTCCGAGCATTTTCGATACGCTTTTCGATAGACACGCCTTCAGAGAGTGTCATCTGCGAAGCAAAAGGTGTGGCGAGCCATGTGAAAGGTCAGTGTCTTTGTGATACCACAAAAGCCGTGC
>NZ_JH114161.1:0-3787 GCF_000224595.1 Prevotella sp. C561
ACTTCGGATGGTCACATCTGCCATTTCCTTTATGGCTGAGAACATGGTTTTCATGATGGTTACCGCTATGCTGAAGAACTTCTATCTCTATCTCGTCCGTCATATCAGCGAAAAGGTCAAGCCATTGAAAAAGACAAGTAGACTGAAAGCCTTTATCCTGCATTTTGTCAGCGTTCCAGCAAAATGGGTGCGAACGGGAAGGCAGAACGTTCTAAACCTGTATACAAATAAAACCTACTACGCTGAAGTATTCCTTGAATAAACAGTATTTCTTTGTGGTGTTTTCATACTTCCCCATTGGTTTGGGTGGGGGGATTTCATGCCTATGCAAGAACCAAGAACCCTGGAAAATTCCCAAATCAATGGATTAATCCCAAAATATCACTTCAATATATAAAAGTACCTCACAAGGAATAATGCTGCGGAATTGAGGATATTATAAACTTAAAAAACTTCTTGTCCATATTCTATACTCTTACACAATGGGAGTAAATCCGCTTCCATCCTATCCTTTAACACAAGTAAAATTCTTCGGAAGAATATTGTTATTCTATGAACTCTTAAAGAAATCATAGATCAATCATCTTGTTCATAATAATACGAATAATCAATACCTTTCATAAACATTTCTCTGTTATTAATCTTGGTAGTGAGTGCAGACTGTACCAAAGCCTCTATGTGCGTACTATCAGAAACATTCTCACGCATTGCGGTCAGATATTCGTTTTTATCTATCTGACTCCAAACCACACACCGTTTGAGAGAACGTTTCAACATGAGGTCGAACCAAATGCAGGTGCTGCGACCATAGCCTTCCATGAAAGGATGGGCAACGTTGCATAAATTCGGCTGTACTCGACCATTTGTGAGCGAGTTCACATGGTACTCATTGGCACGAATTTTCATTTCCACGTATTTGTCCATAATCTCATCAAAGGTGGTTTCTCCTTGACAAACTTTATAAGTGCAACTTCTACCAACGTGCAATCCAAAGTGACATTATGGCTCTTTGGAACTTCCAAACTGGCACTTTGAACCAAATGCTTTGGTGCCTCTATATGCAGAAGTTTGTTCTTTACGTGGGTCACCATTTTGTGCAATTAGGTAACAGCCATAGCGAGTTAAGAGAATATCATCAATCTCTCTTTCTGACCCAGAACCAAGATTAACCATTTTCCTGACGTCAGGAAAATGGTCAGAAACCAAACTTCCTGCATTTTCACAAGCAATTTTGGCTTTATCTATTACTTTCGGGAAATTCTCCCATTTGGAATAACCCAACAGCAACTGAAGTTCACGCGCACTCCAACATTCAATCCCCTCGACCTCTACAGCCACAGCTTCAAAGCCATTGTATAGCTCTTGAATGATTTCTTTTTTCATTTATCAGTTTTGTAGCTTTTATCTTCTTCATAGTTATAGGAAACAGAACACTTTAGCACTTAAATATAGAATTACCAACATTCTTCACCTTATGGTCATTGGCAAAAGGTAAGGCATCCTGTGTTCTTCCCTACACTCTTTCATAGATAAGTTTTTAGTTACACTTTCCCATTGATATGGGTAACACGTTGCAAATATAATATAAAATATTTATATAAAAGGTAAAGGAGGAAGTTTTTTTACAAAAAAACTTGTTTACAGAATAGCATTTATACCTAATAAAGTTTTATTTTAAGTTGCTGTCACTTTTAACACTTTACGCAATGAACAGATTATAAAGCACTTATAAAGCATCGAACAGTGACAGTAGTGACAGCAACATTGAAAGTTTATTCGGACAGTAACTAACGGTTTAAGATGGGAGAAGCAGACAGGCCAGCGCTACCACGTACTGCAACCAGATACTCTGTACCATGCGAAGAATGCTTACTATGGAGGTTTGGAATATTGGCAAGGACACGACCGAAATGGGAAAGGCTTGTCAGGTTCAGTTGACTGCCATACCGCTGACGAAGTAGGCTGAAGATAGAGGCGGCTGTCATATAGGCACCCTTGGTCAAGTCCTTTGGGATAGAGAAACAATCCAAAAAGAGGGCTTCGGCAGGAGTGCGCTGTTGATAATGCTGATTATTCTCCATAATTGCTTGGGTGTCAGCCTCATCAAACCAATAACGTCTACCGCTATCTAACTCCGTAACAGCCTGTGCATAGAGCTGCTCATAGTCTATGTGCTCGGGCAAGCGGATAGGGCCAGTCAGCGTGACTGCTATAAAACGACGGCAACCACTGGGATCGCTAAAGACATCCGAAACGTTTGCCGTAGCAATGAAAGAGGCAACACGTGGCAACGTGACTTGCTGTTGACGATAAGGCTGACGGAGTTTGATGCTTGCAAGCTGCATGAAATTCTTCAAAAAACCGTCTTGCGTCTTTGCCGACAAGGCATTGAACTCATCAATATTTATCAGCAGCGACTGGCTCATTGCCCGCAGCGTATTCTGTTTCTCACTCATGATAAGATTATCGTTATATCCCCACTGCAACGCTTCAGGCAGAAGGCGTTTGCAGAAGGTAGACTTCCGATAGCCTTGTCGGGAGATGAGCAGCGGTGCCACACTGTTACCATGCGAGACATCTAACCCCATCCATTGTGCCACCATCGCCAGAAACCACGTGTGAAACCATTCTGCCCACCGTGCGTTATCATTAGGAACACAGTCTGCCAGTGCCTCAATATGATTCTTTCCATCCCATCGTCCTCGCAGGCTTTTGAGGAAGTCGTCCACAGGATTAAAAGCCTTGACAAAGCCCGATTCCGTATATCGTCGGATGTCTTTGTCCCACGCATCAATCCCATCAAGACGCGCCTTGATAGCGATTGTGTTGCGCATCCGTTCATCCGCAGGCACAAAAGGTTCATCACTCCCAGCCTTTCGGATTTCTGCACACCCCAAGGCCGTATTATATCGCATCTCATACTTCCGTTCGAGATAGTCGAGCAGACGACGAGTTATATCATACTTCAGTCTATTAGACCGTTTGTTATGCTGATTCTCAGCTTTAACACTTCTAAGATTTTTCATATATAATAAGTTGACAGGTTTACGAGTTGACAGGTTTACGAGTTGGGTAATACTTTTCATCATCGAAGAGTTGTAAAAGTTCCCATACCTCTCGTTCTTTCTTCATAGCATGAAACATATTACAGCTATCACCCAAACCCACAGGAAGGGCGACAACCATTGCTGAACGTTGATAGAAAACGGGCACCTTACCAATAGGATAATGCTGGTCCCGTCCCACATGCATACAATCGTGCATAACGCACACTGCCCAGCCTTTGGGCATGTTAGGAAAATCTGTAAACATAAAAAGAATGATTTAAGAATAAAACAAAAAAAAGACGACATCAGTATGTAGATTAATCACGTCTACCATACTATCGCCTTCCTGATTTCTGTCTGCAAAGATAATACACAGACATACCCCTTGTCAAGTTTTTCGAGAGTTTTCTTTATCTTTCTTACGAAATATAATTAAGTCAACCAATGACACAGAGCGTGCCAGCTATTGTTGGGTGTTGGGTGTTAATTGTTAGGTGTTGATGATTAGCCATAGGGGTAACCTCGGTGATCACGTCCCCTCGGGATAGGGGCCGCTATCTCTCATGTTCTCTCTTTATTCTTTTTCTCACAGAACTACACAGAAGAACTGATTTCACAAAGGTGCACAGAGACATTAAGTCAACCGAAAGCACAGAACGTTACAGCTATTGTTGGGTGTTGGGTGATAGATGTTAGGTGTTGATGATTAGCCATAGGGGTATCTCGGTGATCACGTCCCT
>NZ_JH114161.1:4698-37643 GCF_000224595.1 Prevotella sp. C561
ACGGCTTGACCTTTTCGCTGATATGACGGACGAGATAGAAGTTCTTCAGCATGGCAGTAACCATCATGAAAAACCATATTCTCAGCCATAAAGGAAAATGGCAGATGTGACCATCCAAAGTCATTGTTCTGTATGTCGAAGTTTTTTTCACTAGCCCCACGCTCATTATAAAATGTAATGATGTCCTTCTCGGTAGACACCCAGTCATTGGTGAGGATACAGCGGTATGTGTATATTACTCCGAACATATCCGTCTGTTGCTTGCCATCCTTGTCTTTCAAAGGACTACGCTGTACGACAAGTCTGTATGACTTTCCTTCTATTAAGCTGTCCATGCTGATGGATGTGACATCGCATTTCTCATAGCCAACTTCAACGCTCTTCCATTCTTTCAACTGGCGGAACTCCTCGCATCGGTTGCCGCAGTTGGCAGCACGAATGTAGAACGTGTTGCAGCGCTGCTCTACGGCTTGGACGATTTCCTTTGAGAACGACCCGCAGTCAGCACGGAAATGCTCTATTACCACACCAAGTTCTGAGGTTACACGGTCCATAATGCGACGGAGCGTGTCCTCCTGATGGAATCTCACATTGGTGTTTCCGTCACGATTCTCACCTCCGACTATGATTCCTCCAATGGAAGCCCAACCAGGGAAATAGCCAAAATCCTGCTTGTAAGAATACTTTGCATCGAACTTGTTGGCTGGAACGAACTGGTGGTCAAAATCCAGGTCAACATGGCTGCCCGCCTTTATAAGCCCCATTCTCCGTATCATCCGTAATAGTAAGGTGTTCAGCTTCTCTGCAGTGTTGAAACTGTAAGACTTGCTGGAGGTTTTGCTCTTATAGACAATATTTTCCTCGGCAAGCTCCTTGAGTCCGCGACCCACAGTGTCGGCACCGGGTAATAGCGTATTAGGTCTCTGCCTGAACTGCCCTATAAGCGCATTGATGTCCTCAAGGCAATCTCCACCACAAAGGTAGCTGAAGAAGAGAGAGCCGAAAATACTTCCATGTCTGAATGCTTTGCCGCTACTTCCACGTTTGCCCAATACAGATTCGGTAAGTTTTTCAAAGTCCAGCTTTGAGAAAACGTCCATAATGTGATAAATTCCACCGAAAGAAGTGATATTCTCGTTTTTAATTGCTACCTTTGTCATGTCAGATTTTTGCTTACTTATTATGTTTGTAGCACCAAGATAGGTGAAATTTCTGACATATCCAAGTGTTTTGAGAACTTTGTTTCTCAGACACTTGGAGTTCTTACAAGAATTTATGCTGCGGAATTAAGGGATAAATCTAACTCTGAACGATATCCTAAAGACAAGTACAAGTTACTGGAAAATGCATTTCGATGATCTTAGAGTAATGCAGGAGAAAAATATGGATAGTCGCTATATGATGTTGTCGATTTCCTACCGATTCAATCCGGCTAAAAACAAGTATAAAGGGAAACAATCTAGTGATGAATTAAATAGCTTATAAGAGATAAGGTTATGAATAGTATGCTTTCCATCAAAGGGTTACATTTCAGTTACCAGAATAGCCCAATACTCCGAGGTATAGATTTAGATATCCCATCTGGTTCTATCTTTGGATATCTCGGGAAAAATGGAGCTGGTAAGTCTACTACCATTAAACTATTATTAGGACTACTTCCAATAGATGAGGGAGAAATCTTCTTTAAAGGTGTCTCTCTCAAGAAATCTCCTTTATTGCTGCGTTCTCATGTGAGTAGTATGATTGAGCATCCTTCCTTCTATTCATTCCTTACAGTATCTGAAAATCTTGACTACCTCAATAAAATATTCAAGATGGGAAAGTCTCGAAAACAGGAAGTTTTATCGCTTTTAGGGCTTAGTGAGCATGCTAATAAGAAAGCGCAAGCTTTATCTTCTGGACTAAAGCAACGTCTTGGCTTAGCAATGTGTCTATTCAAGCGCCCAGAAATGCTCATTCTTGATGAACCTCTCAATGCTCTTGATCCTCAGGGTATATATGAATTAAGACAAATCTTGAGGCAATTAAACGAGGAAGAAGGCGTAACTATATTTCTCTCTAGTCACATATTGGAGGAGTTGGAAAAACTTGCCAGTGAAGTTGCCATAATTGATTGTGGCAAAGTTATTTACCAAGGAGATATTGATGGTTTGACAAAGAATCATTCTGATGTTATAAGCCTAAAGATTGATAATACGGATAGAATTATGCAGTTAAATTACGCGTCTATCTTCTCTGTGAAGCAAGTTGATGCCCCAAATTTTGTAGAGTTTGAGGTGAAGGACGAGGAGGAATTTTCCAGGTTAATCTCTTCTTTGATTAAGGATGGGATCTCTATCTACAATATAACACACAAGAGTTCTGCCCTTGAGAACGCATTTATCCACCTAACTAAATAATTGTATCATGAAGATCCATATTTCTCTTCTAAACATCATTAGAGCAGAGGTTTATAAAGCCTCTCGTAGTAAGCTAATTATAGGGATTCTATTGTCCCCCTTAGTTGTCTATTTATTGATGTCCATCTACATCATCTATAAAGGAAGAGATGGGCTTTTCGACTATACAGCACTCGCTTATAGCGGAGATCCATGGCTAATGGTTTGGTCGCGTTACACCCTACCCTTATTCTCCTTAATGTTTCCGCTCATATTGATCGTCTTGTCCTATCTGATCTGCGAATTTGAGTTTCAGAATAACAACATAAGATCGCTTTTCTCTTTTCCTATTGTTTGGTGGAAGTTGTATCTCTCAAAGTTTATTGTGTTATCCGTACTCATAATTGCTCTCTGTATTATTACATGGAGTGGTTTTGTTTTGTTTGGCTATTTGTTGGGGGAGGTGATTCCTGCATATAGATTTGCTGAATATGCTATTGGGCTATCCTCTTCATTGGTTATGTTGAGAGCCTTATTAGCTTCATTTTGCGTTGGGGTATTTGGACTAGTAGTCAGTTTATTAACACGCAACTTTACGATTCCTATCTTGTTAGGAGTATTCTTGACAGCATCCGCCATTTTTGTAACAAACGAATCGGTGGGCGAATTCATTCCCTTTACAACCTTTACATACCTTGCCTCAGTACGGCCAATAGATGAACTTACGAGCTTTACCACGAGAGATGTGATAAACATTGGTTTCTTGTGCATTGCAATGCCTATAGGTTATATAAGTTTTACTCCAGAAAAGAGGTTCTTCCGTTAAATGCGTAGATGCCTATCATGCAATGCATATAGTCTTAATGTGAAGTATTCCTCATTTCTGAATCCGTATATCTGTCTTTTCAGAACCTTTATTTTATTGTTAATTCCTTCAATTGTTCCATTTGTTATACAATGGTCGTACCATGCTAATATGTATGTCTTGTATGCTCTAATAGTTGAAGCCATTTTCACCAATGGCTGTATTTTAGATTCTGTAGCTCGCTTTACCCATTCATCCAACACATCTTTAGCTTTTTGCTTACTACACTGATTCCATATTTCCTTAAGATCTTCTTTGAGATAATAGGCAATCATCAACGGACGGTTTAGGCTCAAGGCATTCTCCAGTCTATTTCTGTGTGCATAATCAAAAATATCATTTCCATTTTTGAGTAACAACCAACGTGTTCCTTTGATTACTTTACGCTTGTTGATGTCCTTTTCCTCATGCCATAACTGTCTCCTTAGCAAATCCAGCTTTTCGTTCATAAGCTTGGTTACATGAAAGTGGCCTACTACAAGTGCAGCATTGGGAAGGTGCTCACTCACAGCTCTTGTATATGCTGCAGAAAGGTCTGTACACACTGCTTAATACCGACGATGTCGGCTATATCTTTTCTCGCTGTTTTCTTTTGGAGTAAGGCAAAAATTTGCGACCTTTGCTCCAAGATTAATTGATGATACATTTGCAATACAGAGTTAGTTAATCTTTGGGAGACTTCGGTCTCCTTTTTTATTTGTATTGCTGGTTGTTTCTTTTTCCTCTCCGAGAGATGCAATTTAGTTTTATTTTTAGTTGCTGTCATATTTAACATTTGACATAAAACGCATATTATAAGATACTTACAAGGCGATTTTACATGACAGATATGACAGCAACTTCCAAACATCTTACGCAAAGGTTCTACTGCTCCATGCGGTTAGAGACAGGATTATCCATTACAGATTAGGCACTTCGTAGAGCTACCAGATACTCTGTCCCAGCATGGAGTTCATGCTGCAGAGGTTCGGGATGTTGGCAAGGGCAGGACCGACATGAGAAGGCTTGTCATAAGTAGCCGGCTGTCCTACCACTGACAAAAGTTTTCTGAAGATGGAGATAGCAGTCATGTTGATACCCTTCATCACATCTTTAGGGATAGATAAACACTTTAGGAAGAGAACTTCTGCGGGAGAACGCTACTGCCACACTCATACGAAAATTACTTACACGCTACCTGACCAAGGCCTTTCAAAACAAGAATATATTCTCCCCTATTATCGAGTTTGTAACCTACAAGAAATCAGCACATTACATATAGCATAAAAGAAGACGCCCTGCTTGCTTTAAGAAGGGCGTCTTCAACACGCAAGAAGGGCATGTTCTCAAACACTGTCAGGCCTCTTCTTGTCGCTTCCTCAGCCTCTTCACGAATGGAGAAGAGAGTGGTTAGCGAAAAATCTCAACATTCTCTATCTGTCCGTTTAATGGTTTTTCTTCCTCTATCCGTATTCTTGTAGAACCTTCCCTGCATTCTCTTCTAACAGCGAAGCGCTGAAATTTGCACACAGGCAGAGCCCACAGAAAAGTGAGCCCCGCCCTCTCTATCGCTCAAAAGGTCCTCTTATTGTCCATTAACAGGCAGGAGCGTCACAGTAAGTGTTACTACCTCATGACCATCACTATCACGGTCTGTAATTAGCAGCTTACCTTTTTCGAATTTAAGAGGTAATTGCTCTTTATCGGTAAAGCCGTCTTCTTTCTCAGAGACAGCAATTACTAACTCGTTAGCATTTGTCCATTGCCAGTAATTCATCATATCTTCATTACTGCGACTATTGGTTACATAATACGAACCAGCGTGTGTGAACGTAACTGTCTGCAGTATGTCAAAGTCTTTGAAATCATCTAATCTCTCTTTAGCCAACTTGAGTTTATCCTTATACTCAGATGCGTCAATAGCAGCCTTCAGACCGTTTTTTAACGTCATTAAAAGAAGTTGTCGTAGCCGTCCCATCATAAACTTGCTTACCATCATAGCTCACTGTGAGGTGTAACTGAGAGAATTTCCACGTGCGACACAGATAGTCAGTGTTCTTATCAGACGGTAGCACCCCTGCTTTCTCTGCTGTCAACTTTGATACCTTACCCTTATTAGTCAACTGAAGACTGTAAGAAGACTTATTGATCGGAGTGATTGTCAGCTCACCAAAGCCATTCAACACATAACTATCCCCCTTCTTCTCGTAGCTACCAGAGAGGATTTCGTCATCTTTTGTACCCAAGATACTGGCATTCTTAACGATGAAATAACGTCCTCCCTCAGATAGTTCAATACTCTTCCAAGTAGACCCAAATGTTGTCACCTTGTATCTCGCAGCATCAGCAACGTGCGAAGGTTGCTCAATGATAGGTTTTTCTACATCATCGTCCGAACTGCTACATGCTGTAAAACTTAGTGTTGTCAATGCTAACAAACCCGCTACTAAAAATTGTGAATGTCTCATATCATTTTCTTTAAGTATTTGTTTTATCCTTTGAAGTCATCTAATCTCGCATTTATAAGCCACATGCACCTACTCACCCTTGCCAACCTATCTTGCTAACAAAGGATTAAGCAATGCTAAACTCCTATTCATTTCATTAGACAAGGCTTCTATCTGTTCAATTAAATTTTATCAGTCGCAAAGATAAAAATACTTTCGTTTACTATCGCTCATTAGCCGTTAAAAATAAATAAACACTCGTTTATCTCTCTCAAACCAATTATAAATCTTGTTTTCCATATTCTTCAAAACATTGTAGCAGACTCTCTTGAAGATGTTTACACCCCACCTTACAGTAAAGAAACAATTTTGAACAGCTGAAGACGGAGATGAAAAAAGAGCCAGATAATTGACAATCAATTATCTGGCTCTTACTTTTGTGCGCCTAACAGGACTCGAACCTGCACAACGTGAGTTACTAGATCCTAAGTCTAGCGCGTCTACCAATTCCGCCACAGGCGCATAACGATTGCAAAGATACGCAATGTTTTGGATATAACCAAATATTTGGGAATTTCTTTTATATCCCTTTCCTACCTATATAAATTATGTTGATAAAAAGTTTTATAATATTTGGTTATGAGTGAAATTAAATATATATCTTTGCAAAGAAGGTTTGGTTGCTAAATAAAATATCTCCTTGAATTCTAATGTTATCACGATACCTTATGAGAATGAAAGGGCTGATTTTACGAATAGCCAACATTGATCTTAACAATATTAATTCTTTAACTAACAAACTATTGACAATGAAAAAGACATTATTAACTGTTTTATGTATGGGCGTTTTGTATGCGTCAGCTTCTGTAGTTTACAATGGTACTGGTGAGACTGGCGTAATGATGAGGCAGAAAACGGTGTCCGTTAAGGCTACTCCTACCAAGAAGACTTTGAGTAAAGATGAGCGTGCCGCTATCTCACTCATTACGTCTATGTATAACACAAAAGGCTTTGATAATACTGCATACCTAAAGAGGCACTGCACAAAGAAGTTGCTTAAGGTGTTGAAGGCTGCGTATGATTATGAATATGATCCACAACCAGATGCTTATGCTGGCTGGTTGTTCCGCTCTGGTGCTCAAGATGGACCGAGCGATGCACATAAGGTTCTGCGTGTTGTGAGCCTTGGTAACAACTGGTATCAGTACACTTTCTTGGATATGGGCATAAGATGTACCAATAAGGTAAAGGTTATCAAGGTTGGTAACAAACTGCTGTTTGACGAGATTAAACAAGGTAAAATATAAAACTTAGAGTTTCTTCAGAACTTCCCAGTCCCTTCTTTTAGAGGGATTGGGCGTTGGGAAGGGTCTTAATCACCTTTCTTGCAAACTCTATAATCGTATCCTTGCCTCGTGCAAAGTCTTCAGAAGTGAGGGAAACCTTATAGTCAGGGTCAATACCAAACTCTGTCATCTGTCTATCACGGTCGTACATCGGACAAGCAGAGAAGCGTACAGCCCACCCGTTAGGTAGCTCTGAGCTAAAAGGTAGACCAGCTCCGCCGCCAGTACGGTCGCCAACAATCTTGACATTTGGGCAACACTTCATATACTTTACAAACTCGTTAGCAGCAGAGAAGACGCTACGGTTGGTCAATACAATGACTGGTTTATGCCAACGAACACCTTTTCCTGGTTTTAAGTATTGCGGTTGTAACGAAGAGAAATCATCATGTCCCTTTCCTGTTTTATGCTGTAGGTAGCCAACGAGTAGTTCCTCGTTTGTGAAGCGTGCAGCTAATATTTCAGCATTTGAGACACTCCCTCCTCCATTGTTTCTTATGTCTATTATCAGTCCGTTGCAAGGTTGTAAATGAATGAAAATATCATCCAGATTACCAGCGCCAATGACCCCTTGGAATGTCTCACAGCGCACATAACCGATATTATCATCAAGGACCGTATAATCTAAGCCGCTTGCAATGAGATAATCAGTCTTGAGGTAGATCCTTTCTAACGAATCAGAATAGTTCTTGGGATAGTCCTCATGCCACGCCCAGTAGCGTCCTACATCGAAAGAAGTGTACAGATTGACGTGTCCATCCTTCAGTTCAGAGAGCATATTAGTCATCACCTCGAACTGTTGCTTTGCTGTCATAGAGTTATCAAACTGGCGTGCATAACGACTGTGCACCTCCTGCCAGTCTATTCCTTTCTGTGAGAAGAAACAATAGTGCTCGTCGATGATTCGCCACAAAGCCTCGAAATTGCCTTGTGGACTATCTGGTAGCTGGTCGTTGGTGACGCAACTTGTCGCAGAACTGAGGATTATCAGTGCTGAAATCAGTACGTATAGGAAGGAATGAAAAAGCTTTCTCATGGGATAAACTTATTGATTGAGAATTTACGAATAATACCAATTACGAGGAGATTACTCCATACATGTTGGCGTAGCCGATTGACCTTCGCCTGCTGGTAATCACCAAGATAGCCTACACGGAAGGTCGTATGGCGGAGCGTAAAATCAAAGGTAAGCTGCTGGCAGAGTGACGGAGCAGACGCAGGTGTTGTGACAATAAGATTATGGTCGTAGTTGTCACGTGTAAAGATCTCGTAATAACTCTGTCCGTAATTAGGCGAGAAGGCCAGTCCGAGGAGCGGCACCTGTACCTCATATCGTAGTTGGAAAGGGAGCTTGAGAAGGTGAGAACGATAAGCAGCAACGGCAGTCGGTGCAATATTCACTTGTGCGTAGGCCTGTGCAGGATTGTTAGAATTACGCATATTATAGAGGAATCCGAGTCGTGTGTCAACTCCACCACCAGCTTTTAGCAACAGTTCTCCTTCGCCAACGTTCCATTTTCCCAAGGCATACAACCAGTTATACTGAAAGTTGTAGAAGCCACCTAATTCGTTGTTGTTCTCCTTTCGATTACGAACAGACACGATTTGTGCTTGGTGTATAAGTTCTCTTGACAGCTTAGAGCCGTTCTCACGCTCAGAATGGGAGACATAACGAAGTTCTGTCCCAGCGTATTCTTCGGGTGTGAGGTAGGTATCGAGGACGTTTACAGCACCAATTCCCAACATCTGTGCATTGGTGATCACCTTGTTACTACGTAAGGTGTCCTGTGCAAACGCCGCTGTTGGTGTTGCTAAAAGGGTTATTGCTGAAAGTGAGACACAGCCAAATAAAAATGTCTTTAGGTTCATAGGCTTGATAAAGAAAATAGGATGTAAATGCAAGTTAAATAGTTATTTATTGAAAACTGATAGGTGATAATATGATTAGGTATTTATAAGTAAAATGATGAAAGGGGGAGTGTACGAGGTGTACACCCCCTTTTCAATAGTCTTTTTATCATACAGTTTACTCATTGTCGAAGAGGTTCAGCTGACCAGTAATCTCATCAATGACCTGCTGCTGAGACTTACCAGCATCTGGATCGAGATTTTCCTCCTCGTTACCCATTGTTGGGTTCTCCTCCTGCTGGTCGTCTTCAGAGTTCTCATCCTCCTCCTTCTCCTTTTCAGGGAAGCGTGATGGCTCCAGTTCTTCAATCTTGTCAACCGTCCAAGTAGTCAGACGTTTACCCTTTGCCTTAAATCCCTTCACACCCACGAATTGTTCAGCATCGACCTCCTCAGTACCACGTGAGGCATCAGCTCCACCGTATGTTATCTGAATACGAGGGAAGGCAACGTCCGTTAACAGTACCATCTTGGAGTTAGGATTGTCTCCGATAAAATTCTGATGCCGCTTGTTAGCTTCCATCTGAAAACGCTTCAAGTAAGGATAACCCTGATTGTCGGCATCGAAGATGACAGCCGTCCAAGGCTTGTCAGCATCAAATTTCTCTATGCGCAGGATGTTGTCTTCATAATGATTGGCCGAGTCAAAGTTCGTGATATAGAACTCTCCGTTCTTAAGAACAACCAAGATACTATCTTGATCAGAGAACTCTCCGAGGTAACGACCATGGTCTTCGTAGTTGATACGGTTGACATCTGGGTCGAACCACACCTTTCGTCCACCTAATGTAGAGTGTCCATGGCTCTTGAGTGAGATGCGGTGAATACTCTCCTTGGTCAGCAGATTACCCTTTGCAGCGCGACCCTTGATGAGAATACTTGCAAAGTCACGCTCCATAAAGATGTTCTGCTTCTTCTTATCAGGGTTTGGGTCGAGTGTAATCTTTATCACCTCCGCCTCCCCATTAGGGTTAGCCGTGAAATAGTTAATCTTAGAACCAGGCGTACCGAGGGTTACGTCGTATTCTTTATCACGTGTGATGGAAGTGACGTTGAAACGTTTAATATAATAAGGTCCTGTCTTTCCGTCCCGATAAACCACGTTATAGATGGTGCGTTTATCATTCTTTTTGAACACTTGTACGTGGAGTACGCCCTTACCAACAAAGACTTTGTCGGCTATTCGGATAACCTTATACTTACCATCACGGTAGAAGATGATCACATCATCAAGGTCGGAACAGTTCTGAACGAACTCCGCTTTCTTAAGACCCGTACCAATGAAGCCTTCTTGTCGGTCGATATATAATTTCTCGTTGGCGTCGACTACCTTAGCCGCAACGATAGTGTCGAAGCTCTTTATCTCTGTACGACGTGGATGATCCTTACCATATTTCTCCTTCAAGTGTGTAAACCACTCAATAGTGACACGTACCATCTCACTGAGATCTTTGTTAATCTCAGCTATCTCGGCCTTAATTTTCTGTATCAACTCGTCAGCCTTGTCCTTATTGAACTTCAGAATGCGTTGCATCTTGATTTCCAAAAGACGGATGATGTCGTCACGTGTCACCTCACGGATAAAGTTCTTCTTATAAGGCTCAAGTTTTGAGTCAACGAAATCAACAACTTCGTCAATATTTTTAGCCGTCTCGAACTTACGTTCCTTATAGATACGATCCTCGATAAAGATACGTTCAAGGGAGTTATAGAACAACTGCTCTTCCAGTTCATGCTTACGGATTTCCAGTTCAAGTTGCAGTAATGCCTTCGTGTGCTCGGCAGAATTGCGCAAGACATCCGATGTTGTCAAGAACTCTGGTTTGTTATCTCGGATGACACAACAGTTCGGTGAGATATTAATCTCACAGTCGGTGAAGGCATAAAGCGCATCAATTGTCTTATCACTTGACGTACCCGGTGTAAGATGGAGTTGAATCTCCACCTCCGAAGCTGTCATATCCTCTACCCTACGAATCTTCAGTTTGCCCTTCTCAACAGCCTTGGTAATAGACTCTTGAAGCGTGTTAGCTGTCTTAGTAAAAGGTACCTCACGGATGACAAGCGTCCTATTGTCGAGTTTCTCAACCTTCGCACGTACTTTCAATACGCCACCTCGCTGTCCATCATTATATTTCGAAACATCAATGCTACCCCCTGTTGGAAAGTCAGGATAGAGATGAAACTCCTCGCCACGCAGGTAGTGAATGGCAGCATCGCAGATGTCGTTAAGATTATGTGGGAGTATCTTGGATGACAAGCCGACGGCAATACCCTCAGCACCCTGCGCCAAAAGCAGTGGGAACTTCACTGGGAGCGTAATTGGCTCTTTGTTTCTTCCGTCGTAAGAGAGCTGCCACTCCGTTGTCTTAGGATTGAAAACCGTCTCTAAAGCAAACTTAGACAATCGTGCCTCAATATATCGGGGTGCTGCTGCACGGTCGCCTGTAAGAATGTTTCCCCAGTTACCTTGTGTGTCAATGAGCAAGTCCTTCTGTCCCATTTGCACCAAGGCATCACCAATAGAAGCATCACCATGTGGGTGGAACTGCATCGTATGTCCCACGATATTAGCCACCTTGTTATATCGTCCATCGTCCATTCGTTTCATAGAATGGAGGATACGACGCTGAACAGGTTTTAGTCCATCCTCGATATGAGGTACGGCACGCTCAAGGATTACGTAACTGGCGTAATCCAAGAACCAGTTTTTATACATACCAGAGAGATGATGCACGGCAGAAGCATCAAACCTATCAGCAGGCTTGTAATCAGAATGAGAGTTCTGCTCCTGGCTATCTTCACCAGGAGTAAGGCCGTCCATGTCTTTTATTTCGTCATCCATATAGTTCTTGTTTTATCTCTTTAAGAAGCAAGCTTCATAAGACTGCAAATGTACGAAAAAAAAGTAAACAGGCAAATTATAGCTTGTTCAAGTGTTCGAATTGGTTTTCTGTTTGCAGCCTACGCTCGTTTCGCCTGTGTCATAGCCCTCCGTCAAGTGTCACAAAGAGAACCGCAGATAACAAATGGAGACTTTAGCAGATGCCACATCTTGACTCACAACAAACCAAAACTTGCCTTGTTAATAATCGATTTAGGCGAAAGTTTCGCAGTAAACCTATTCTTTTTCGGCTAAAAAAGCGTAACTTTGCGTCAAAAATTAAGGTATAAATAGATAATTATGGCACAAGAGGATGTTTTCAAGAAGATTGTAAGCCACTGTAAGGAGTATGGTTTCGTCTTCCCAAGTAGTGATATTTATGATGGTTTAGCAGCTGTTTATGACTATGGTCAGAATGGTGTTGAGCTAAAAAACAATATCAAACAATATTGGTGGCAGTCAATGGTATTGCTACACAGCAATATTGTTGGTATCGATGCATCTATCTTCATGCATCCTACTGTATGGAAAGCAAGTGGTCACGTTGATGCTTTCAACGACCCATTGATAGACAACCGCGATTCTAAGAAGCGTTATCGTGCTGATAACCTCATCGAGGACCAGATTGGTAAATACGAGGAGAAGATTACGAAAGAAATAGCTAAGGCTGCTAAGAAATTTGGCGATGCCTTTGATGAGGCTAAGTTCCGTGAGACTAACCCACGTGTCCTTGAAAACCAGAAGAAACGCGACGACCTCCATGCCCGCTATACAGAAGCAATGCAAGGACCAGACCTTGAGGCCTTGAAGCAGATTATTCTTGACGAAGGAATCGTTGACCCAATCAGTGGTACAACCAATTGGACGGACGTTCGACAGTTTAATCTTATGTTCTCTACCGAGGTGGGTGCATCTGCTGATGCTACTAACAAGATTTATTTGCGCCCAGAGACAGCACAGGGTATCTTCGTGAACTTCCTCAACGTACAGAAGACGGGTCGTATGAAATTGCCTTTCGGTATCTGTCAGATTGGTAAGGCTTTCCGTAACGAGATTGTTGCACGTCAGTTTGTCTTCCGTATGCGTGAGTTCGAACAGATGGAGATGCAGTTCTTCTGCCAGCCTGGAACAGAGATGACATGGTTTGATTATTGGAAGAAGCATCGCTTGGCATGGCATGAAGCACTTGGTATGGGCGACGATAACTATCGCTTCCACGACCACGAGAAATTGGCTCACTATGCGAATGCTGCTACTGACATCGAGTTCCACATGCCGTTTGGTTTCAAGGAGGTGGAGGGTATCCACTCTCGTACGAACTACGACCTCTCTCAGCATGAGAAGTATTCTGGCCGTCAGGTGAAGTACTTTGACCCAGAACGCAACGAGAATTACACTCCATTCGTAGTAGAAACATCTATCGGTGTTGACCGTATGTTCCTCTCTATTATGTGTCACAGCTATACAGAGGAGGCTTTGGAGAATGGTTCAAGTCGTGTTGTTCTGAAATTGCCAGAGCCATTAGCACCTGTTAAGTGTGCGGTTCTTCCATTGGTAAACAAGGACGGTCTACCAGAGAAGGCACAAGAGATTGTTAACAATCTTAAGTTCCACTTCAACACACACATGGAGGCTAAGGACTCTATCGGTAAGCGTTATCGCCGTCAGGATGCCATCGGTACTCCTTTCTGCGTGACTGTTGATGGTGATACACTGAAGGATAACACCGTTACGCTACGTTATCGTGACTCTATGAAGCAGGAGCGTGTACCAGTTGAGAAGCTGCGCGAGATTATCGAAGACCGCGTATCTATCACCTCATTACTGAAGAAGATTGATATTGACTAATTTAAGAGAAAGGTAGCAGAGCAGGTTCTTTTAGTTCTCTAAAGAGCGTAGAAACGAACGAAGGAGAACAAGAGAACTTGTCCCGTCTACTTTTTATAGCCAAATAACAGACTATGACAAAGAATATTAAGACCTTGATTGGTGTCTTCTGCTTAGGTGGAATGATGCTGTCTGCAGGCCTCTTCACCTCATGTACTGAGAATGATGATACTGTAGAAGAATATGCTAATTGGCAGTCGAAAAACGAGACCTATTGGGATAATCTATACACGACTACCCAACAGAAGATTAAAGGTGGCGACACTTCTTGGAAGATAATACTTAATTACACCTTCCAAAATCAGAAGCAAACTACAGGTTCTGCGCTTACTTATCGTCCAGAAAACTATATCATTGCACACGTAGAACAGGCAGGGACAGGCACGACAAGTCCGTTGTATTCTGACTCTGTGTCTATGCACTATATGGGTCGACTGATTCCATCTACGACTTATACCTCGGGGCTTATCTTTGATAAGTCATGGTCAAGCAACCAGTTCAACGCTGCAACATCACGCCCTGTACACAGCTACATCGGACTGACATACGATGCTGAGGGTAAGCCGACGAGTCTTGTCGATGGCTTCACAACAGCCTTAATGTCAATGCACCGTGGCGATCATTGGACTGTTTACATCCCTTATCAGTTGGGTTATGGTGAGAAGAACTCTGGTGTTGTACCAGCTTACTCAACCCTCATCTTCGACTTACGACTGAATGATTTCTCTCATCCAGGCGTGAAATTGAAGGATTAAAAGGTAGCATAAAAGCTGCACAAGAAGGTCAGAACGAGTTTTAGTCTTATAGTATAGGGACACAAAGTCTCGTGTGTTCGTTTTTAGAACAGAAGTGAACAGACGAGATTGATGTCCCTTTTTCTCTTTTTATGAGCTACCCCTCCTTCTATGACGTCTTCTGCCTCTCTCCTTTTCACGCATCTTTCTTGAATTATTACTTAGGTTTCACTCGTCAGATATCATAGTAGTTCCGTGCATTTATCCTTCCGTAAATCCGTCACAGATAGGCTTCTCACCAAGATTAGAAATGGTGGGATGATGAGCAGGAATGAGAAATTTAATCTCATTATCCAACTCAGCGTCCCATCTATCTTAGCGCAAGTAACAACGGTACTGATGTTTTATATCGATGCTGGAATGGTGGGGTCGCTTGGTGCAGAACCATCAGCAGCCATCGGACTTGTCGAACCAGCCACATGGCTTATCTTCTCTTTAGTGAGTGCCGTGACGATGGGTTTCTCTGTACAAGTGGCTCATTTCATTGGCGCGAATGACTTTCCAAAGGCACGTGCAGTCATGCGGCATGGCTATGTCTTTGGACTTTGCTTCTCGTTGTTAATGCTACTTATCGCCTTCCTTATTGGTCCACGACTCCCTATATGGCTCGGTGGAGGAACTGATATACAGCATGATGCAATGGTCTATTTCCTTATCTTCTCCTGTATCACACCATTTCATCTGATTGAATACATGTCGGGAGCTATGCTTAAAGTGGCTGGTGACATGCGTCGTCCAAGTATGATGGCAATACTGATGTGCGTGTTGGACGTTATTTTCAACTACTTCTTGATATTCCCTACACGAACTATCTCACTCTTCGGGATAGAGCTGACGATGCCAGGCTTTGGTGCTGGTGTTGCTGGTGCGGCCCTCGGTAGTCTCTTAGCCTTCGTCTGTGTCGCTTTGCCCTTGGCTTATTATGCCATCTTCCGCAGTCCTATCTTGGCATGGAAACAAGATATTGAACGCTTCTCATGGCGATGGCAGTATATCTGGAACGCACTGAAGATTAGTGCACCAATGGGCTTACAGTACCTACTCATGAATGGTGCTCAACTCGTATCAACGATGATCGTGGCTCCTTTGGGCAATGTTGCGATTGCAGCACATTCGTTTGCTATTACAGCAGAGAGCTTATGTTACATGCCTGGATATGGCATCAGTGAGGCTGCCACAACCTTAGTAGGCCAGAGTGTGGGGGCTGACAGGCGTGATCTCCATCGTAGCTTCGCATGGATGACAGTCTTTCTGGGTATGATAGTCATGGCCTTCATGGGTGTTGTGATGTATATCTTTGCCCCAGAAATGATAGGCCTCTTATCTCCTGTTACAGCCATTCAAGACTTGGGAACTTCTGTTCTCCGCATCGAAGCATTTGCTGAACCCTTCTTTGCAGCAGCCATCGTGGCATATAGCGTCTGTGTCGGAGCAGGTGACACATTGAAACCTTCGATGATTAATTTGGGTAGTATGTGGCTTATCCGTCTGACATTAGCCTATTGCCTTGCGTCCCAGTACGGTCTGCGTGGTGTATGGTTTGCAATGGCTGTCGAGCTTTCTCTACGTGGTATGATGTTTATCTTCTATCTTTTCAAGCGTCTCCAAAAGACTTAAACAAGGAAGGAATGACTAAAAAATATTATCGTGAATCACCCTCTTATACGTAGATATATCAATAAGGAAAGATATATTATATATAATAAGGTGGAAAGAGACATGCGAAGGGAGACTTTCCAAAAGATTAGAAAATCATACCCGTGTGTCTTAAAGAGGACGGAAACATCCTATGAGCATTGTTTAATAGGAAACATTTGTTGGTAAATTAGCCCTTCTTCGTTGCCCTTTCTTCGTGCAAAAAGGAACGAGCTATATAACCACTTTTAGCCCGTTTTATTGTCTAAAACGCTGAAAAAGATGTTGAAAAAGCACTTTTTTACCTAAAAATTAGAATTTTTTCTATGAAATAATGTAGTCTATTCAAAAAAAGTGCTACCTTTGCACACCGAATATAATTAAGTCGCTAAAATTAACAGAATTAATATTAAGCATTTATGAAAAAGTTTTTGATTGCACTTTCGATGCTCGCTATGGGTATCACAAGTACACAAGCTCAGGTAGCTTACGAGAAGGCTAAGGCATTTGACAACATTTACCTCGGCGTTGAGGGTGGTGTTACAGGTCCTCTTAATTTCAATCATTTCGCTCCAGTTAACCCTGTAGCAGGTCTTAAGCTCGGTAAGCAGTTCAGCCCAGTTTATGGTGCAAACCTCGAGGGTCTTGCTTTCTTCGGTGACAACCGTTGGCAGACTGGTTCATTAGGTTTCTCTAACAGCCACACTGTTGTTCGTGCTATCAACCTCGGTTTGAATGGTACTATCAACTTCACAAACCTTTTCTGCGAGTACAACCCAGACCGTCGTTTCGAGGTAGGAGCTGAGGCAGGTATCGGTTACTGGATTACTTACGGTGACAAGCACCTCATTCAGACTGGTAACACTGGTGATGATACAGAGTTGACAGCTAAGACTGGTCTTACATTCGCTTACAACCTTGGTGAAAAGAGAGCTTGGCAGCTTTATGTTGAGCCAGCAGTTCTCTGGAACCTCACCCACGGTCCTGGCGATGCTATTCAGTTTGGAAAGCAGGCAGCACAGCTCGGTCTCTTCGTAGGTCTTAACTACAAGTTCAAGACTTCTAATGGTACTCACAACTTCAAGGTTTGGAATGTTGGTGAGTTGAACGATGAGATTAACTCTCTCCGTGACCAGCTTAACGCTAAACCAAAGGAGGTTATCAAGGAAGTCGTTAAGGAAGTTGTTAAGGAAGTTCCTGCACAGACAACTCAGACTCTCTGCATTGACAACTTGGTATTCGTAACATTCGCTCAAGGTAAGTACTTCCTTACAAACGATGCTAAGAAGGCTCTTGACGAGGTTAAGTCTGGCCGTCACGTACAGATCGTAGGTACAGCTTCTCCAGAGGGTTCTAAGGCATTCAACGACCGCCTCTCTCAGAACCGTGCAGACGTTGTTGCTAAGTATCTCCAGAGCCGTGGTGTCATCGTTGATGAGGCTAAGGGTCAGGGTGTACAGGGTGTAACATCTAACCGTTTGGCTGTTGTTTACGTTAAGTAATCAAGCTAACAACTCACTAACCGACAAAGGTTAGTTGACAAAAATAACTGATAGGGATGGATCTTTAAGGTTCATCCCTATTGTTTTTATATACACTTATCATCCTATGCTACAATCTACTCACTATAAGAACTTTGCAGAGGACTTTGCTGAAGACGAACGAAAATAGCAATAGAACCACTACTATATCTTTGACATGATAATCGTCCCCTATCCTACTGCCCATTACCATCTGAACCTATAACACCTTATCTATAGTAAGTCTCCATCCAATAAAACTCCTTTTCATTGCTGTTAACCTCCTGCAAGCAGGTATCTTATTAGTTTATAGTAAGATTACACGAAGCCTTATGAGTAACCGCATAACACCTTAAAAACATTTCTTCTAACAAGTAGTATCGCTGTCTCCATGTTTGGGTAATCAATATCAAACATTCATATAAGGCTCGTTTTGGGATAAATAACAGAATACCTCACTGTTTTATTTTGCTTTTTAAGCTATTTAGCGTACCTTTGCATTGTTTTCATGTTATTCGACAATGTCAAAGGAAAATAAGTTCGACCTTCTAAATAAAATACAGTCACCTGCCGACTTGCGCAAGTTAACGATAGATGAATTGCCAAGATTATGTCAGCAGTTGCGCAAAGATATCATTGAAGAGGTTGCCGTCAATCCAGGTCATCTTGCCTCCAGCTTAGGAGCAACTGAGATAACGGTAGCCTGCCACTATGTTTTTAACACTCCAGAAGATCGTCTCGTTTGGGATGTGGGACATCAAGCATACGGACACAAGATTCTTACAGGTCGACGTGAGAACTTCTGTAATAACCGTAAGTTAAACGGATTAATGCCTTTCCCCTCTCCCTTCGAGAGCGAATATGATACGTTTACTTGTGGGCATGCCTCTAACTCTATCTCTGCAGCATTGGGTATGGCGGTTGCTTCTAAACTGACGAAGCAGCAGCGTCATGTGGTTGCCATCATTGGTGATGGTGCAATGAGTGGAGGCTTAGCCTTCGAAGGACTGAACAATGTCTCCAGCCAACCTAATGACTTACTTATCATTCTGAATGATAATGACATGTCTATTGACAGAGCTGTGGGGGGGATGGAGCAATATCTATTAAAGCTCGATACCAACGAGACTTATAACCGACTACGCTTCAAGGCATCACAGTGGTTGCGTGATAAAGGTCTACTGAATGATGAACGTCGCAAAGGTTTGTTACGCTTTAACAATGCGTTAAAGTCGGCTTTATCACATCAGCAGAACATGTTTGAGGGCATGAATATCCGCTACTTTGGTCCTTTTGATGGTAATAACGTTGAGGAATTAGTGCGTATCCTTCGTCAGTTGAAAGACATGAAGGGACCAAAGCTACTTCATCTGCACACCAAGAAGGGAAAAGGATACGAACCAGCTGAGAAGAGTGCAACGGTATGGCATGCCCCTGGTAAGTTTGATCCAGAGACGGGCAAGCGTATTGTACAAGACAGCAGTAACGAACCTCCTAAGTTCCAAGACGTGTTTGGTAAGACACTGTTAGAACTTGCCAAGAAGAATAAACGCATTGTTGGAGTAACGCCGGCCATGCCAACAGGTTGTTCGATGAATATTATGATGGACGTTATGCCTGAGAGAACATTCGATGTTGGTATTGCTGAAGCCCATGCAGTGACTTTCTCTGCGGGCATGGCAAAGGATGGATTGCAGCCTTTCTGTAACATTTATAGTGCATTCTCACAACGTGCATACGATAGCATTATCCATGACACTGCTATCCTCAATCTTCCTGTTGTTATATGCTTAGACCGTGCTGGCTTAGTGGGTGAGGATGGTGCGACTCATCATGGAGCTTTCGACATGGCCTTCTTACGTCCTATTCCAAATCTTACAATCGCTTCCCCTATGGACGAACGTGAGTTACGTCGATTGATGTACACGGCACAGTTGCCGGGAAAAGGTACCTTCGTAATCCGTTATCCACGTGGGAAGGGTGTGCTTACAGACTGGGAATGTCCTCTCAAAGAGATTGAGGTGGGAACAGGACGACGTATCCACGATGGTTGGGATGTGGCTGTATTGAGTATCGGTCCTATCGGCAATGATGTTGAAAAGGCTATTAAACTGGTAGAGGGAGCAGAGTCGTCTACCTCAAATGGGCATTGTCCGTCAATAGCCCATTATGACATGCGTTTCTTAAAGCCTTTAGATGAGAAACTCCTTGAAGAGGTAGGCAACCGTTTCTCACGCATCATAACGATAGAAGACGGTGTACGCAATGGTGGTTTAGGCTCAGCTGTGACCGAATGGATGAGTGATCATGGTTATACACCACATATCGCTCGTATGGGAATGCCAGATCACTTCGTAGAACAGGGAACTGTTCAGCAACTGCGTGAAATCTGTGGAATAGACATAGAAAGCATCAAGAAAAGGTTGCTGGATAGCAACGAATAACAAACCATTCGCCCACAACCTACTATATACTCCCTCGTTTCATCTCTAAAAATATAAGGTATGAAAATTATAATATCAGGCGCTTACGCCATAGGAACCTATCTGGCAAAGCTACTCTCACGTAACATGCAAGACATTGTGCTCATGGATGAAAATCCAGAGAACCTGGAGAAAATCGGTAATGAGTACGACTTGCTTACGATGGAATGCTCTGCTACGAATATTAAAGGTCTAAAAGATGCTGGTGCAGAGCATGCCGACCTCTTTATAGCAGTAACGCCAAACGAATCGGCTAATATTGCTGCCTGTGTTATAGCACACCAGTTGGGTGCGAAGAAGACGGTAGCGCGTGTTGACAACCCTGAGTATGTGGAAGAACAGAACAAAGAGCTCTTTCGTCAGATGGGTATCAACGATATCATCTATCCGGAGATTCTTGCAGCAAAGGACATCATCAACGGTCTAAAAATGTCTTGGGTGCGCCAGCGTTGGGATGTACACGACGGCGCTTTAGTGATGTTAGGTATTAAGGTGCGTGAGAGTTGTGAGATTCTTAACCGTCCTCTGCGTGAGATAAGTGGACCTGACGACCCTTATCACGTTGTTGCTATCAAACATAACGAGGAGACCATCATCCCAGGTGGTAATGATACGCTACAGTTGTATGACCTTGTTTATTTCATGACCACAAAGCAGTATATCCCATACATCCGTAAGATTGTTGGTAAAGAACAATATGTTGATGTACAGAATGTTATCTTCATGGGTGGAGGCAAGACTGCTGCACGTGCGGTGAAGATGTTACCAGAATACATGAACGCAAAGATTATCGAACAAAACCCTGCCCGCTGCGAGGTTCTAAACGATGTCTTCAGTGAAGACCGATTGGTCATTAATGGTGATGGACGGGATATTGCGTTATTACAAGAAGAAGGAATACGCCACACACAAGCCTTTGTGGCGCTGACTTCTAACGCTGAGACGAATATCTTAGCTTGTCTGACAGCTAAGCGATTGGGCGTTCGTAAGACAGTAGCATCAGTTGAGAACTTCGATTATGTGGCTACTGCAGACGGTCTGGATATTGGTACGATTATCAATAAGAAGGCGCTTGCAGCCAGTCATATTTATCAGATGCTACTCGATGCAAACGTAGAGAACGTGAAGTTCCTTATGTCTGTCAATGCTGATGTGGCTGAGTTTGTACCCAGCCCTAACTCGAAAGTGACTCGGAAAGTTGTCCGAGAGCTTAATCTTCCAAAGGGAATGACCATCGGTGGACTCGTAAGAAACGGCGAAGGAATGCTTGTTTCTGGTAACACACAGATTGAGGCTGGCGACTCTGTAGTGGTGTTCTGTTATAATGTCGATATTAAAAAGGTAGAGAAATTGTTTATTTAACCATGCTTAATCTGAGACTTATTTCCAAGATACTTGGCTCGTTGCTATGGATAGAGGGTGTATTGATGCTCGTTTGTCTGTTTGTGGCAATACTTTATCAAGGCACCGATATCATGCCTTTCGTGTGGAGTATTCTAATCACATTGGGTGCGGGTCTGTCTTTACGATTGCTTGGACGCAATGCCGATAACCTCTTGGGACGTCGTGATGCTTACTTCGTTGTAACGGTATCTTGGATATTCTTTACGCTCTTCGGTACACTACCTTTTATGTTGAGTGGTGGTATTAAGAGTTTCACAGATGCTTTCTTTGAAGCAATGTCAGGCTTTACTACGACGGGAGCATCCATCATTGACTATCCTGAGTATCTCCCTAAAGGACTCCTCTTCTGGCGTTCGCTAACGCAATGGATAGGAGGATTAGGTATCGTATTCTTTACTATTGCCATCCTTCCCTCTATGGTAGGAGGTTCGGTAAAAGTGTTTGCTGCCGAGGCTACCGGCCCTATTAAGAGTAAGCTACATCCCCGATTGAGTACGAGTGCTAAGTGGATATGGGTGGTTTATTTAGTTCTAACCATCACTTGTATCCTCTCCTATAAGGTTTGTGGCATGGGATGGTTTGATGCCTTCAACTATTCAATGACCAGTACGGCGACAGGAGGGTTCTCTACGGAGAGTGGTTCTATCGCTACTTTCCACTCTCCTACAGAAGAGTATGTCTGTGCCTTATTCTGTTTCCTCTCTGGTGTGAACTTTACTTTGTTGTATGCTTCGGCTGTGGGATTAGACATCAAGAAACTTATAAAGAATAGTGAGTTCCGTTTCTATACGATTATGGTACTGGCGTTTACCATCTTCATCGCAGCAGAACTTGTCTATCGAAATCATTATGACATAGAGCACGCCTTCCGTAGTGCACTCTTTCAAGTGGTGTCCTTTATTACGACGACGGGTCTCTTCAGTGATGATGCTGGTAAATGGCCTCATGTTACGTGGGTAGTCTTAGCCGCTTGTATGTTCTTTGGAGGCTGTTCTGGTTCAACAAGTGGCGGTATCAAAAGTATTCGTGGCGTAATGCTTTTAAAGGTGGTACGCAATGAGTTCCGTCAGATTCTACACCCGAATGCAGTCTTACCAATGAAGATTGACGGTGTAAACATCCCACAATCTAAGCGCGTAACTCTTTTGGGCTTCGTAGGACTTTACCTCATCCTAACTCTTTTCTGTGCATTCACAATGATTGCAGTTGGCATTGATAACACGAATGCTATCACAATTACATTGAGTTCTTTGGGTAATGTTGGACCTACTTTAGGTATGGAGATTGGACCTACCATGTCATGGGCACAGCTACCAGACTTGGCTAAATGGATTTGTTCCTTCCTTATGCTCGTAGGTCGTTTGGAGTTATTTACAGTCTTAGTACTATTTACTCCGGCCTTTTGGAAGGAGAACTAATGATGGACAAAAGCCTTTATCAGGATCATACTCGTTTCAAGATGATACCTCATAAAGGCTTTTATTTTTCCTCTACAACTGTCATAAGCAAATTATTTTCATGAAAAAAATATTTATCTTCACGAGAAAAAATATTTCTTTTCATGAAGAAAAATATTTATTACCGTGATAATAAAACATTGACGACTGTCGTCTACCACTTTCTCCCCCTTCCTCTTCCTATCTTATATCACTTAATAATTCCCTAAAACACGCTGAAACCACCCCATAGAAAGGCAGAAAAAGATTCAACACAGATGGTAGAAACAACCAAACACACCTCTTATCAGACTTTTAACAGTATTTGTGTTGGAGTTCTGTAGAGAATTTGTATTTTTGTAAACGATAAACTTAAAACAAGTACTATGGTGATTTCCATATAATGGAGGTCCACATACAAAACAATAAACCAAAACGTACTACAATGAAAAGAAAGAACTTATTATTTTTAGTAATTGCATTCTTTGCAACATTCTCATTAGCATCTTGTCTTAACGACGACTATGAGAGCAAGGCTAAACTGCCATCAGCAGAAGAATTGAAAGCTGCAAGTAAGTTGATTCAAGGCTCTTATCAAGGAAAGATCTATCAGTATGGTCTAAATGATAGGACTGGCAAATCAGAGAAGAAAGACTCAGTGAATAGCAGTTGGGAAATCAAAGATGACTCCACACTTGTTATACGAAATTTCCCAAGTAGAATGTTAGCAGCTAACATTAAGGACTCTGTTTTAAGAAAGACAATAGCTGCTTTACCAGACCAGGAAATCAAGTGTGCCATCGGGGTATACAGTGTGAAGCCTATTCTTTTCCTTGCTGCTCCTTACGCTATAAACTTAGGTAAGATGACATATAAAGGTCAGGTACACGATATTAGTATCCATTTTCGATTTGAGCCAACCTTTACTTATGGTGGTTACGATACTGAATCAAAAACGTCAGCTTGTTACCTAAAGGGAGTAGGTGTGTTTGTTGATGGTGTATTCGATGATTTAGCTACAAGCCCTCTGACTACTTTCCTTATTTACTCTAAGCCAAAGTTATAGGAATAAGGGCCTTATAATAGAATTAATAAAAGCCGAGGGAAGTCCATATTTGACTTTTCTCGGCTTTTCTGTGTGCCAACATAGACACTATCATTCCGTCTGTCACCTCTAAACTGTCACATCATCTGCCATTATGTCAGTCCTCCTCTGTTGGCATATCATTTGTCTAATTATAGGCGAACGACGCTGAAAACGATAGCGACAGACAATCACGTCTGGTAGAGCTACAGCGATAAGCGTCAATAACTGAATACGAATAATAATAAAAAAAGATATACAATTATGGGAAAGATTATTGGAATTGACTTAGGAACAACAAACTCTTGTGTTGCTGTATTTGAAGGTAACGAGCCAGTAGTAATTGCTAACAGCGAAGGTAAGCGTACAACACCTTCTGTTGTAGGCTTCGTTGAGGGTGGCGAACGTAAGGTAGGTGACCCTGCTAAGCGTCAGGCTATCACAAACCCAGAGAAGACCATCTACTCTATTAAGCGTTTCATGGGTGAGACCTACGACCAGTGTAAGAAAGAGGCTGAGCGTGTTCCATTCAAGGTTGTTAATGAAGGTGGTTATCCACGTGTACAGATTGACGACCGCAAATATACTCCACAGGAGATTTCTGCAATGATTCTGCAGAAGATGAAGAAGACTGCTGAGGACTACCTCGGCCAAGAAGTAACTGATGCAGTTATCACTGTACCTGCTTATTTCTCTGACTCACAGCGTCAGGCTACTAAGGAGGCTGGTCAGATTGCAGGTCTTAATGTACAGCGTATTGTGAACGAGCCTACTGCTGCAGCACTTGCTTATGGTGTTGATAAGGCTAATAAGGATATGAAGATTGCCGTATTCGACCTTGGTGGTGGTACGTTCGATATCTCAATCCTTGAGTTCGGTGGCGGTGTATTCGAGGTGCTCTCTACAAATGGTGATACTCACCTTGGTGGTGATGACTTCGACCAAGTAATCATCGATTGGTTGGTTAATGGCTTTAAGGCTGAAGAAGGTGTTGACCTCACAAAGGATCCAATGGCAATGCAGCGTCTGAAGGAGGCTGCTGAGAAGGCTAAGATTGAACTTTCAAGTTCTTCTTCTACTGAGATTAACTTGCCTTACATCACTGCAGAAGGTGGCGTTCCAAAACACTTGGTAAAGACTTTGACTCGTTCACAGTTTGAGCAGTTGGCACATAGCCTTATCCAAGCTTGTCTCGTTCCATGCCAGAATGCTATCCGCGACGCTAAGTTGCAGACATCAGATATCGATGAGGTTATCCTCGTAGGTGGTTCAAGCCGTATCCCTGCAGTGCAGACATTGGTTAAGAACTACTTCGGTAAGGAGCCTTCAAAGGGTGTAAACCCAGATGAGGTGGTTGCTGTTGGTGCAGCTATTCAGGGTGCTATCCTTAACAAGGAGAGTGGTGTAGGCGACATCGTATTGCTCGACGTTACTCCATTGACCCTCGGTATTGAGACAATGGGTGGTGTGATGACAAAGCTTATCGATGCTAACTCTACTATCCCTTGCAAGAAGAGTGAGGTATTCTCTACCGCAGCTGATAACCAGACAGAGGTTACTATCCACGTTCTGCAGGGTGAGCGTCCAATGGCAGCACAGAACAAGTCTATCGGTCAGTTCAACTTGACAGGTATTGCTCCAGCTCGCCGTGGTGTTCCACAGATTGAGGTAACATTCGACATCGATGCTAACGGTATCCTTAACGTATCAGCTAAGGACAAGGCAACTGGTAAGGAGCAGAGCATCCGCATCGAGGCTTCAAGTGGTTTGAGCGAGGACGAAATCAACCATATGAAGGCTGAGGCTGAACAGAACGCAGCAGCCGACAAGGCAGAGCGTGAGAAGATTGACAAGCTGAACCAAGCTGACTCAATGATTTTCACCACCGAAAACTTCTTAAAGGACAACGGTGATAAGATTCCAGCCGACCAGAAGTCAGGCATCGAGTCAGCTCTCCAGCAGCTCCGTGACGCTCACAAGTCAGCTGACGTTGCAGCCATCGACACAGCTATCAACAACCTCAACACCGTTATGCAGGCAGCATCACAGCAGATGTATAGCCAAGCAGGCGGTCAGCAGGCAGGTCCTCAGCCAGGCGCAGACGCTGGTCAGCAGGAGCAGCCAAAGCAGGATGACACCATCCAGGATGCAGACTTTGAGGAAGTGAAGTAAAAATAATATTATAACTTTGCCCCAATGGTAGAAATGCCATTGGGGCTTTTTAGATTAATCAAACACTATGAAAGAAAAGAAATGCGGAATATCAAAGGAAAATTATATCAATAACTTTGATGAAAAGAAATTAAAAGAAGCATTCCAAATTGCACTTGAAACAAGAAAATTTGAGATTGAGTTATATTGGAAGCGCACAGCCTATTTTGTTCTCTTTATCAGTGCTGTCTTTATTGGATACTATAAGATAATACAAGCCGATGATTCAATTATCGGTATCTATCAAAAGGAATGGCTACTTCTATTTCTTGCAGCTTTAGGTTTCTTATTATCCCTTTTGTGGTATATAGCAAACCGAGGAAGCAAGTTTTGGCAAGAAAATTGGGAAGCACATATTGAAATGTTAAGCACACATTTAGGTATTCCTATATTTGGTATTATTAAGAGACGTGAGCATTCTACAAGGAATTTAATGCAAGAATATCCTTTCTCTGTATCAAAAGTGAATCAAATAGTTAGCCTTATCATAACATTTACTTGGCTGCTAATGTTATGTAAAGAAATGGGAGTATCTAAACTGTTAGAGAGTATTGCATATTCTTATTGGTATAAAGTGGTCGTAGGCGGAATTGTAATTATGTTGTCATTTGTTATCATTATATGCTGTAAGGGTTTTGCTGCTAAGGTAGCAAAAAGAGGAGATAATATTGAAGAGAGGTGGAGAAAAGTACCTAACTGGATATTAAAGATTATTGGATGTTGTTGGGATAAGATAATAGACCTTATAAAATGGCCTTTCATTAAAAAAAACACTGATAATAAGAGGGAATTGTCTCACTTTTTTTGTAATTATAACCAGATTTTGATTTTGGCACAAGAGGATACTAATTTACAACCCAGTAAGAGTACTTTGAATCAAGGGGAACCGAATCAACACCCCGATAATAATACACCTACTCCATGATCCTTGAACAATACAACCAATTACCCTACGACTACACACACTGTGCTGGCAGTCACTGCGAGAAAGCCAGCCAGTACTTACAACACGCCACCAATATGATGCCCAAATGAGTAAGAATGAGTGGTATGTAGTTCTTAACGCTTATGTGATAGGTGGGTACACAACTTTATAGTTCCTGATAGCTATTCCTATAATGAAATGTTTTGGTGAAGAGGCTATGCCTGTTACCATATCTTTACTCAACATGGGATAATCTAAATCAAAAATATATCAGATATATAGTATTTTAAGTGTTTCATTTTGGCTCTTTGATATGTAGGAAGTATATTTGTGACGATTTTGTAATACATTGGTTATTACAGTTCATGTACGTCTTGTTATTTACGTAATCTGTGATTATTGATAACATCAAAGCAATATGAAAGAAAACATCGTCATCAAGTATCGCCATACGGTACTTTTCTATCTCTTGGCAACCCTTATCCCATGGATATTCTGGTTTGCTGCCAGTTATGTAAGTCATCATGTAGTTTATTCGGAAAGCACATGGGTAGTGCCATTGTTGGGATTGGCTGGACTTTTCTTCCCAATGGTTCTGACCATTATTTTGGTTTTTCAGCGTCAGGAACTGCGGAAAGACTTTCTTGGAAGATTCCTAAACTTGTCTTCCGATAAGTGGCAATATTATCTCACAGCTTGCCTGCTGATGCCTGCAAGCATCTTGTGTGCCATGGCAACATCTCTACTTTTCGGTTACAGTCCATCACAATTCGTTATTACAGGTCATTACACCTTTACGTCGGGTGTCTTCCCTGTATGGTTCCTCCTTATTCTTGCACCTATACTTGAGGAGCTTGCGTGGCATGGCTATGGAACAGACTGCCTCCGTTCTCGAATGAGTCTTTTCAAGACATCTATGCTGTTTGCAGCTTATTGGGCTATATGGCATTTCCCTCTTGCAGGTATTAAGGGTTATTATCACGCAAACGTAGTGAGCGAGGGCTGGCTTTATAGTCTGAACTTCATCGTTAGTATCTTCCCTTTTGTCTTTTTGATGAATTGGCTTTATTATAAAACCAACCGAAATATCCTTGTTGCTATTATCTTTCACATTACGGCAGGTTATTTCAATGAAATATTTGCAACTCACCCTGATAGCAAGTGTATACAAACAATATTATTACTTATCGTATCTATCATTGTTGTACTAAAAGACCGCCAACTCTTCTTTAAGAGGACATTGGCATAATATCATTTATCCACAACACCTATCCTATGACCCTTGAACAATACAACCAATTACCCTACGACTATGCGCACTGCGCAGGCACGCATTGCGAGAAAGCAGACAATTGCCTGCGCCACACCGCCTACACGATGCTCGAAACGGGTGGACGGGAGCAGTATATGATGGTGAACACGAATGTGATTGCAGACAAGCAGCCTTGTCCGTTCTTCGACCCTAACAGCAAGGAACGTTTTGCATGGGGCTTATCACGAATATATGACAATGTGCGGGTGGCTGATTTAAGTGATATCCGCCAAAATCTCATCTACACTTTTGGGCGCACAGCCTATTATCGAATTAAACGAAAAGAACGTGTACTGACTGAAAGTGAGCAAAAGGAGATAAGAGATATCTTCACAGACATGGGGTACGACGGTTCTTCAATTGAGTTCGACAGCTATGAAGAACAATACCCTACACTTATGCGTACCTACAAACGTGTATAAAATAAAATATCTTCTCGGCGCCTTACTACTGTCCCATCGGTCAGTATCAGCTGTTTCATCATTATGAAACTCAAGTTTCAGACACATGAAACTCAAGTTTCATCAGAGTGAAAATAGGGTTTCAGCAATATGAAACAGGATGTAGGATAGTGCTATAATTTACGCCATACATATTGATTTGTAATTATCATAAGTATAGCTGACCACGCTAAATTATCTCATTAAAGCTTGATCGTAGTCAATGTTCTGCAATACAAGGCGGTGACGAGCATTATTGAAGTGCGGGGAAATTAGGTTCCTCTCTCTCTGATAATCTTTTGTTTTTATTCCAGCAAGATAGAAGAGAAGGTGTGGAAGGTCGTCCGTCATAAACTTATTGTTCTGAGCTTTCAACGTTTCCATAAATATTTTGTGATGCTTTTGTTTGTAAGCAGGTGAGCACCATATCCAGAAGGGTATCTCAAACTCTTCGTGATATTTCTTAATATCGATTTGTTCTGTCTCAGTCTGTCTACCAGCCATTTGTGCATCTTTGCCATAACAATCCTCTCCATGATCAGACAGATAAATGACAATAGCATCCTGCTGTCTGAATAGCTCCACAATCTTACTCAACACAATATCATTATAAAGCGTAGCATTGTCATAATCGGCTATCGTCTGCTTTTCATCATCCGTCAAGTCTCTTCGTGGATAATCCTTTATTCCAAACTTCTTCATCTCGTCTTTACAGCGCATTGTATATTGATAATGCTGCCCTAATAGATGAAAGATAATCAGTTGAGGCCTCTTGTCTTTTACATTGATATGTTTATAATCGTTTAATAGTTCATCATCGAATGAATGAATTTCGGTGTTTCGGTAATCAAACATTTGCTTGTTCAGTTGTGGATGATTTAGGAAAAAACCTCCCATGAGGTTATTCGTCCAATCGGGCGTATAGTTTATCCCATACGGGAACTGATTAGACAAGAAACTGACATGATAACCTGCTTTCTTGAATACTGCTGGGAAGAGTGCATAATCGCTCCAATCGCCTTTCTCTCCAACTGATTGTAAAGAGAATATTTGCTTGAACACTCTACTTGTAAGATTCCATGGCGATACAACATCGGTAAATACTGCTAAAGAGTCTTTACCATTCTTCAAGGCAAGTTGTCGGGGTGTTGTTGGTAAGGGATAGCCATATAGCTGCGAATGATGACGATTGGCACTCTCACCCACCACGAGAACAATGATTGGCGATGTCATTGCACATGAGTCTATTTTTATCTCCCTATTTGCTTTTATCACTCCGTCAACCTGTTTTGCTATTAAATGATTAGAATAAAGTCCATACGCAACACGCTCAACAGGGTGATAAATATGTGCAAAGCCGTTCACTACTGCTACTTCAAGTTCTGACAGGTTTCGGACTGTATATAATTGCGTCTTATCGTAAACACTTAACGTTATGCCTACTAAGAGGGAGACTACCAAAGTTGATGCAATGATAGGTTGCTTAAAGAATGAACTATGATACGTCTGCTTCCTTACAGCCATAACAATATGAAACAGTGCAATCAATAAGATTACTCCTGCTGTTGAGAATAAGAGTTCGGGCTTAATATATTGTGAGAAAAACTCTTCGGATTCTCTGCCTGTCGTTTCTTGTGCCAAAAGCAGCATTGTTGGTGTAATTGGTGTACCGAAAAGTGTTTTGCAACAAGCATCGATAAAGGCTATGCTATACGTGATACTGCATAATATTATCTGTAACCCTCGACGTAATATCTTGGGGCAAAGGCTTAACAGAAAGCTGACAACATATACATCAGCCAACAATTCCAAATAACCAAAAAGGTTGCGATGGGTTACATTCATGATAACACCAACCAACAACATAAACACAAAGAAAAGTGAGTTTACTTCTATCGGTTTCAGTAAGTAATCTGCGAAAGTGCATTTCTCCTTTGGCGTACTCAGTCTATCTTCTTCTTTCTCCATCTTCTCATATAGCAATAATCAGTTGCAAAGGTACAAAATAGTATCTTTCTCAGCAAAAGAAGTTATACCTTTACAATGAACGAGTTTACGTCATAAATATATGAAAAATACGATAGGTTTCTAATGGCTTAACAGCAACACCCTCGCAACAACCATAAAAAAGTACAACCTTACTCATAACATAGACCTTTCTCGTATTCCTTACACCACGAAGAAGGATAACAAAAGCATTAAGCAATACCAGAGAGAATCTGCTTACTTACGTAAACTCAAAACAGTTCCATCTATAAACTTACTTAAATAGGACTGTCATGTCCGAAAGGTATATCGCATCAAAAGAATACAAAGGCAAACACTACATAAACCCCTAATTTAGTTTTAAATTCATTTGCTGTCATATTTAACATTTCTCGTAAAGCGTTAAGTACCAAATGAAAGTAAGTGAAAAGAGCATGACAGATATGACAGGAAACTGCAACTCAACTATCTTAAGATTCTTTTAAATGGTAGGAATTTACTTAGATTTTTCAAGCAGAGATACCATAATGTGTTTGCGAATGTAATGGACACATTAATAGAAGGCTTGAAGATGGACAAATAGAAATGAAACAGATTTCGTATCAGCTTCTGAAGCTAAAAATAAACTAAAACTATATAGACAACAACAGGCAGAGTGGGATAAAAACGAGTTAGCTTCTAAAGACTGCTATTGAGTGTAGCCAAACGGCTATCGTACGACATGAAATCTTTGGAATCTACGCATATTAACATGGTTCTAAGTATTTAAAATTAATCGAATCGATGATTTTGCACTTGTAACCATATTTTTCTCAACATTCCTTGTTTTTTATAAATTATTTAAGTATTTTTGTGCAAAATAAATAGTATGGATAAGATATTAAATAGAATATGTAGTATTGATAATCATCCAATTGCAAAAATGGATGAAAAATTCCGTATACAATATGTAGAAGGATTAGCTGCATGTTTATGTTCTATATCCAAAGGCTCAGATATTGCAAAAATGATAACTTTTGCATGGGTAAATTCTATTCATGCTATACATGATAACCTTAATTCACTATGGACGGCAAATACTGAAGCAGTAAAGAAGGCGATATCATTACACAGAAAGGGAATGAAATTCTTTTATATGAGAGAATCTTTCTTCTTTGATGTCTTTTATCTTGCACAGGCAAGTGTTTTAGGCGAAGCTGAACTTGAAAAATCATCAGAATATTTGCGCAAGAATGTTTGTGGATTTTTCTCAAAGAAATCTTTAAACAAGATCTTAGTAGCATACAAAGCTGGGGAGTCATGTATTGATGGAGTAAGTTCGGCCCAGATAGCACACAGAAAAACTAATAATAAGGTTTTGTCTGGAACAGAAAAAAAGATACTTGTGGTTGCAAATGTCAGTGCAGGAAAATCTACTTTAATAAACGCATTAGTTGGTTATCGTTTAAATAGAATAAAGACAACAGCTTGCACTGACAAATTGGTATATATTCATAATAAGTGTTCAAATGATGGCATAACAATCAAAAGAAACAATGGTACGTACACCTATAGCAGTAATATTAATGAAGGGGATAGTGACACTTTAATAGAGGCTGCATTTCCTTTCAAATCTACTTTGGGGAATGAACATATCTGTTTTATAGACACACCAGGTATAAACAACGTTGAAAATATTAGTCATACCTTAATTCCGCAACACTATTATAAATTAAACTTTTTAAGTACCTGAGCAACAAAAAGTTGCTCAGGATTTTGCCATGTCAGAATTTTCACTTATCTTAGTGTTGCAAAAAAAAACAAGAGAATCCAACGATAGACATGGCGAAGATACAAATTAAATCTGAGAGACTCACTCCTTTTGGGGGATTATTTTCAATCATGGAGCAATTTGACTCCACATTATCATCTGTCATCGACTCAACCCTCGGTCTAAGGTGTAGATCGTTCGGTTATCAGTACAGCGAAATCATCCGTTCTCTCATGAGTATCTACTTCTGTGGCGGTTTCATGTATTGAGG
>NZ_JH114162.1:0-5765 GCF_000224595.1 Prevotella sp. C561
CTTCTCGATAAGCAGCCAGTTCTCTCTTCTACTTCGTTACTATAAAAATGTTCCTTTGTTACCCTGTCTTCTCGATAAGCATCCAGTTCCCTCGTCTACTCGTTACTATAAAAATGTTCCTTTGTTACCCTGTCTTCTCGATAAGCAGCCAGTTCCCTCGTCTACTCGTTACTATAAAAATGTTCCTTTGTTACCCTGTCTTCTCGATAAGCAGCCAGTTCTCTCGTCTACTCGTTACTATAAAAATGTTCCTTTGTTACTATGTCTTTCTTGCAAGCAGCCTGTTCCCTTGTCCTGTTCCCCTGTCCCAAAATTCTTCTCAGAGTGCTTTGTTTAACCATATAAAAGTCTTACTTTTGTATGCGGTAAAAGTTTTTATTGGTATAATAAATAATTTATTAGGATGAAGGAAGTAAGTTATAAGGACTTAAAGTTCAATCCATTCGACCTCTTAGGTAGGGAGTGGATGTTAGTCTCAGCGGGTAATGAGAAGGATGGATGTAACACTATGACAATCAGTTGGGGACACCTTGGCTGTATGTGGGGCCATAACGACCCAACAGCAGTGACCTATATCCGTGCCAGTAGATATACAAAGACGTTCGTGGACAGGGAAGACTACTTCACACTCTGCGTCATGGACGCATCTTTCAAGAAGCAGATGGCTTATCTCGGTACGGTCTCTGGACGTGATGAAGACAAGATTGAGAAGGCAGGACTGACAAAGGTTTTTGCCGATAATAGTGTTTATTTTAAGGAAGCAAAGATGGTTCTTATCTGTAAGAAAGAGTATGTTGCCGACTTAAAAGAGAGTGGCTTTGTTGATAAAGACATTTTCGAGCAGGCTTATCCAGAAGGAAATCTTCACACGATGTATGTTGGTAAGATAGAAAAGGTGCTTGTTCGTGATGATGAGTATCTGAAGTAATCGCTGTCAATCAGCTGTTTGTCCTACTCTGATAAAGTCTATATGGATATGAGACACGTGTTTATTCTTGTTACTTTATTGCTCCTTGTGGCCTGTAAACCCTACGGTGATTATAAGGAACGTGGGCATTGGAGGCAATTGAAAGAGAACGAACGGATTGGTTTCTATTGGCGGCATAATGATAAAATCTATGCTGCTTTAGGCGATTCGGCCGTCCTTGTCAGATATGTTGAGCCTATGAAAGATGTGGATATCAGCACTTTTTATGTGAATAAGACAATCGACAAGGAGTGTGAGAATTATGCAAAGGACAAGAACCATGTGTATTATCCTTGGCATATGATAGCTGTTGATGCTGATACCTTTAGTTATGAGTATGCTACAGAGCTTATTGTCAAGGGTGCCTTCCCTTCTTCTTTCAGATATATAGGGGATGGGAAAGGGACAGACGGATATACGATGTATAAGTATGGTTGGCGAGAGTAGACTGGTAGACAAGGTTGACGAGTAGACGAGTAAACAAGTTGTTTGTCGGGAGGACAGAGTAACAGAGTAAGTAAACAAGGTGGACGAGTAGACGAGTTAACAAGCTGCTTGTAAGAGAGACATAATAACAGAGGAACGAGTGATGGGTTACATCACAAGTAACTCGTCTACTTGTTAACTCCTAAAACTCGTCTACTTGACAGATAGACAGAGTAACAGAGTAAGTAGACAAGGTGGACGAGTAGACGAGTTAACAAGTTGCTTGTCGGGAGGACAGAGTAACAGAGGAACGAGCGGAGGTAACGTGACATGTAACTTGTCTACTTGTTAACTCCTAAACTCGTCTACTTGCTAACTCCAGAAATCGTCTACTTGCCCACTACTTATTTACTTAATATCATCGTATGCACGGATAGCTTGGAGGAAGCGAGCGTTGACATCCTCGAAAGTATATAGTCCGTCAACATTCTGATTGAGCCCCTTCAGCTTCAAAGAGAAAATCTGTGGAGCGTGTTGGAGGTCGAGTAAAGACATCTGTTTGAGCTGGTCAGTACTCTGATAAACGAGGTTTACGGCTATAAAAGCCTTTCCTGTAGCATCAACCCACTTCTCTATAACAAGCTTTGAACCGATAGGTGTCTTCTTCTCGATAGAGTTTGGGAGTGAATACTCCTCTACTCCAAGGGCTGCATCAACGCTGGCAATGTTTGAGTCGTGGCCACAGAGGAAGGTAAACTTACGGTCTTTGTCGTTTAACTCATCGTACATATACTGTAGAAGAGGGTGAGCAACGTTGACAGCTACGATAGGTGCTGTGAAAAGAACGTCTCCATAGACATCTTTCACCTTAGCAATCTTAGTCCAATCGTCCGTTGTGAGCTTATGACCAAAGGCAGCCTTCATGCCATCAGGCTCCTCGTAATACTGAAGGATAAACGCATCAGAGGCCGAGTTAGCATTCTTCAACGAACCTTTCATGCCTGGTTCCTGATTGAGTTCGAGCGTGATTTGGGTGTCGTTGGTGGTGAAGTCCTTTACTTCTCCTTTCTTATAATACTCGCTTTGCTTCATGTCTAAGACCTTGGCAATGAGGTCGTAGCTTCCTTTTAATCCCTTGTTGATACCAACAAGACCTTCTTTCCCACCCATGGCGTTGATTTGCTTCATTGCTTCAGAGCGGAAGGCAGGTGTACTCTTAGTAAGGCGTGGGAAGAAGATTGGGTCCATCTTTGAAGGAACATAACGGTGGTTTACGCGTAAGCCAGCCACTGGCATGAACCCACTTGAGAAGTATTGTGCCGTAGCGATACAGCGTTGCATGGAGTTAGCATACACGTTTACCTCATCAATAGAAGGTACATAATTGTCTTTGAACAGCCCTGTCTCGATGGTCCACTTACGGAAGAACTGTCCCATCTCAGTCTCTAACACACCGCCTCTGAGCGTTAACTCGCTGGCAGCCGATGACCAGTTTGTCCACTCGTGTGGCGTCATCTTGCTCAGTGCAGAACCATTGGTTGAAAGCGGTGAACGGATGTTATGACGAGAGAGGATAACAACCTCTTTTAGTTTATATTTCCCTTTGAAAGCGTCAGAACGCTGAAGCTGTGCCTGAGCCAATACTGGGCAGAGTAGAGCCAGTATCAGAAGGAGGACGAAAGAATTGATTTTTCTCATTGTAGTAATACTTTATTAAGTCATAATTCACAACCCATAGTGTGCGACAATAGGTTGTGAATTATCGGAGTTTTAGAACTTTATCTGCAGACGAGTCTCTAAGATAGAGAACGTATTATTGTTGAATGCAGCGTTGTCAGTGGCCCGTGTGATAGAACCACGTACTCGCCAAATCATGTACTTATTGAGGTAATAGTTGAAAGTCAACGACCAATCGTTAACCTTACCACCGTAGATATTGGCGTCCTTGTCCGTTAAGGTTGAGTAGTTATAGGCCGCAACAAGCTCCAAAGAACCTGGGTCTGGGGTGGCAATACCCGCATCTGCCTTGGTATAAGTATAACCTTGACCCTTGAGCAAGTAGCGTACATTGCTATAAGCACCCCATGCACTGTAGTTTGGCATGGCGTTGTCACGCTTGATACCTACGTAGAAGTACTGAGCTTCAAGACCAAAGTTACCAACTGCAAGGTTCATTTCTGGAGAGAATTTCCACAGTGCTTTAGCGTCAGAGATGGTAGCCTCTTGAGCAGCGACGTTGGCTATACGTGTTGGGAAAGGAGCTCTTAAAGTGTAAGACTTATGGCTGAGAGCAGCATTCTTGTTATAACGTGGAGACTCGTAAGCACCACTGATACCGATATGGAAAATCTTACCACGCTCAGTCAATGGGCGCCATACCAATCGTGTCATCGCACCCCATGCCTCGTTACCGAGCTTATCAGTGGTCATCTTCATTGCGTCGTTCTCAGCAAACACTGATGCAGTAGCGTGGAACTTGTCGCCAGCATGCACGTACATAGCACCTATCAAACGGCTATTGAAGAAGGCTTGGTTGGCCAAAGGCTCCTCCATCGAAATCTTAAAGCTTGAGGATGTACCGCTCTGGAGGCCATACTGATGTACAAAGTAGCCCATACGAATAAGGTTCTCTTTGTCGAAATTGTAGTCGAGGCTGATGTCCTTGAGAGAAAGACTTTGTCGAGCATAACCGACATCGACCTTTGCTTTCCATTTACCGTAGGTTGCGCTGACTCCCATACGTACGTCTGGGATGGCAACACCATCGTTAAGTTGGTCGTTAAGTGTCTCGTCTGTTGAGTGCATAACGCCTGCATCCATGAGGATACGACCTGAGGGTTTAACTACTAACTTTGGCTCTTCGTCTTGAGCAAAGGCACCTGTACAGGCCATTAAGCCACAGGCTGCCATAAGGATAATTCTTTTCATAGATGTATTTATGTTGTCTATATTCTATAAAATTAGGTTTTCTACTCTAAAGAGAGTGATAGGTTGAGGGAGAGAAAGGAGTTAAGTCTCTGACAGATAGTTGATATCATCAGACGAAGTTAACTCCTTTCTCGCTTTTCCTTTACGGCTTAGTTGGCAGCCTTAAAGGTGCTCTTTGCAATCTTACCCTCCTTCTTTAGCTTCGCAAACTCCTTCTTCGCCTTAGCTAACTGCTCTTGGAAAGAAGGGTCAGCATGGAGACGTGCTACGACAGCAGCACTGACAATGCGTGCTGCATCTACGTCGCTCTGCCAGTGATAACCGCAGATAACACGGCTCTGGCCCATCTGGTAGCCACGTTCAAGTATCTCATTTTGACGGTCGACATTAATCTCTGAGAGTACAAGAGCAGTTGCCCAACCGATAGCCGTATGGCCAGATGGATAAGAACCATTGGTTGACAGCTCCTGTTGTTGCTCTGGGTTGCAAGTCATTTCTTTGTAGAAAGCGAATGGACGAACACGCATGTAGTGGTCTTTAGCACTGCGTGTAGCCAAGTCGCCAGCGTCCTCACGCATATTCAAGACGAGCTTGTAGATCTCTGGAGTTGTCTCTTTGCTAATCTTAATACCGAAGGCTTCAGAGAAGGCATTAGGTACTCCGTCGCCACCTACACGTGCGTCAGCTGCTGCTTGGTCGCCTCGTGGAGTGTCGCGCTGCATCTTTCCCCACTGATATTGAGCCTGATCGTAAAGGAACTGGATACTTCCTGGCTGCGGAGGAGCAGGGAGCAGTTCGAGAGAACTTGCCTGTTGTCCGTCCTGAAGGTAGTAGAGGTCGGGCTGTGTACGAACGTCTTTAATCTTCTTTGTAGTTGTCTGTGCGAAAGTGGTCACTGAGAACATTGCCAGCAGACCAACGACTAAGGTTTTCTTTGTCATCATAATAGATTTGAATTTATAATTTTGAATTAATTAAAACGCAAGTTCAACATAGAACTGCAATCCCAAGTGCTGGTGTAGCTTAATAATCTATACCTGAAAACACCGAGGGGTTTGGGGGCGAGAAGCCCCCATGAGAAGAAAATCAACAAGCAATGCATAAAAATAAGAAAGGGAGACCTCTGTCTCCCAAAGATTAATTAATTTTGCATTGCAATGTACAAACAATTAACCTCGGAGCAAAGGTACACAATTTCTGTGCTACTCCAAAATAGAACGAAACAAAAAGATATTGCCAAGGCGATAAATGTAAGTGCAAGTACAGTGTCTCGTGAAATAAGACGTAATAGCGGAGTCCGAAGACACTATAATTGGGAAACTGCCCAAGCAAATGCAGTACAAACAAGGCGCAGAAAGCCAGGCAATCGTTCAGTCGACAAGGATGTCATGGAAGAGGCGAAGCGCCTTCTTATTACTGAGCAATGGTCTCCAGAACAAATATC
>NZ_JH114162.1:6343-19000 GCF_000224595.1 Prevotella sp. C561
AGAGACGTAGTACAAACATAGTTGTTTATAGAGAAAACTAAAGAAGGGGAAAAATGCCAAAGAACTGGCACGAACTGTAATACACTTACTATCTCCTTTCAAAGACCATATCAAGTCTATTACAACTGACAATGGTACAGAATTCGCTTGTCATGAAATGATAGCCAAAAGCCTTGGTGTTACCATATATTTTGCTGACCCATACGCTTCATGGCAGAAAGGCGCTATAGAAAATGCTAACGGACTAATTAGGCAATACGTGCCAAAAAAAGAAACCTTTGAGCATATCAGCCAGCAACAAATAACTAAGTATTCAAAGAAAATTAACATGAGGCCAAGAAAGAAATTAGATTTTAAAACACCACAGGACTGCTTTTACGAACTAATTAAGTAAATTTGCACTTGCTTGTTGAATTCACGAAAGACTATTTGTTTATGTTGTTGCAAAGGTATATTAAAAGGCTAAATAAAAATAGTTGCATCCTATTATTTGCCTAAAATAAATGGATGCAACTATTCTTAATATGCTGGTTATCAGTTGTTATGATTATTCTGATAGCTTTGTAATATAATTGACGATACTACTTGTATTTCGCTTACAATACTCGTCGAGTAGCGTCTTGTTATCTCCTATCTTACTATGATAGAGTCGACTGACAACAGGGTTTAGGTTTCCATAGATACCTAACATCCCCGGCAGGAGTGTACGCTTCACTCTTGGCATTGCAAGCAGCAGGATGAGTACCCGCACTTGCTGGCTGTTTACGCTCGTAAAGTGGAATATCTCTTGGCATACTTCTTTGTCTGTTGTGGCAAAGCTAATGAAGAATTGCTCTAATATTTGCGCTATCTGGTCTGTGACATCACGTGTAGCAGAGTCGATGTCAGCAAAGAGTTTTGAATGAAACTTCTTCATTCTCCGCTCTTCATTCTCCTTTTTTATATTGTCGTGTATGGTGGTATATTCTTCTATCAGCTGTTGGAGCGTATTTAAGTACTTGATTTGTGTGATGCGATTGTCGATAGTTTGCAACAGACGCAGCAGTACGATACGGTCACGATTGTCGATATCTTTCTCTATTGTTTGCAGTTCGTTTAATAGGCTTTCAGCCATCTCTTCATAGCCTTTCAGCCGTTGCAATTCTACGATATTGGTTGAGATATAATCGCGAATAACCTTTAGCCCCTTAGGAGTAAAGATGTTTTCGTATTGTTCCTTGACCACGATAAAGTCTGAATAGACCTCGGCTATCGTCAGTTGTTTGGTTGCTTCTTGTATATGTTGCAGCCTTTCTCTCATGCCATCGTTCAGTCCGCTGAGGACGAGCGTGTCCTCGGTCGACCGATAGAACTTATCGAGTCGCTCCTTAATCTCTTGTATATGATTGAGACACACCTCGTTCTTCTTGCATTGTTCGATGATGATTTCGATGTTATCTGTGCTACGGGCTTCTTCCGAGTCGTGTATCATCTGGCTACATTCATACACCTCGTATTGTTGGATGCGGTCGATTTGTTCGTTAAGAAACTTCACCATCTGGAGGGCTGTGTCACGGTTTAGTCGGGCAATGCGAGCCGACAGGTTGGCGAACAGCTCATTGTTAGCTCGCAGACTTTGAGAACTGATGTTAATCGTTTCTATCTCATTGCTAATAGCTTCAAGTGTGTTTTGTTCGTTCTCTGTCAGTCTGTCTTTTAGGCCTGCCAACGCTTTTAAGCGATGGCGAAGGTCGTCTTTACTTAGCTGGAGTTGCCTGTAAGTCAATGTCTTGTGCCTACGATAGCTGAAGAGAATAATACCTATTATACTCATCATCGTGAAGAGGATGATACCAATAAGTTGTAGGCTGGGGGCTTTATTATCAAAGGTAACCCACTTGGCAGCCTCCTCTTTGTCTGGAGTCAACTGTATCACGCCAAGGTCGGAACCAATGTAGAGCGTGTTGTTAAGGCTGAAAGCGGCCTGAGCATTGAAGTGTATGTCATCAAAGAAACTACCACAATCGTAGAGTCGGTTGTTTTTTATCTTGTATTTATGTATCCCCATCTCTGGTATCGTATAGACAATACTGTCATTGATACAAAAGATTTGATTGCTTCCATCGGTTCGAATGGAGTCAGCTCCTTGTATTTGTAGATAGTGATTGGTGAGGAGGAGTAGGCGAGGGCGTGGCGAATTGTAGGTGCAGAGACTATTGACAAACACCATGTGCTCGGTTCCTGCGATGCGTTCCACCTGCTTTCCCTTGCTGACAAACACACCATGATTAAGGGTCGAGATGTATATCTTGCCGCTTTCTTGGCTTTGATGGAAGGCTGTAATATACCTGTTATTCATCGACTTCACCGTGTCTGTCTTCCCATTACGGCAGTCTACTGACAGCAGATAGTCTTGCACACCAAGTAGTAGTTTGTTTTCATGGGATAGAAGGGCCATCGAGGTGATACGTGTCCTTGGTTGTGTCAGCAGTTGTGGACGCTTGAAGAGTTGGTTGATAAGGTATTGTTCGCCAATATTGAGCCTGAACACTTGATTATTAGCCGTATAGTAATAGATGTCTTCGCCATCGGCAAACATCTCTTTTGGCAACTCGTCGTCTTCAAAGTCATATACCTTCTTGGCTATGAGTTCGTCGGCTTTCTGGCGAAACAGCTCGTGTTGGTTGTTTACATAGATGAGGTCATTACCCATCCTACATGCTGCAACGACTGGAGGATTGGCATTGAAGATGCCAAGATGGTGGGGGATGCGCCATAGAGCGTTCTTTGTAAGGAGGATGGAGAAGCCGTTTCCGTCGTCGGCAATGGCTATCCGATGTGGATTGTCGGGTACATTATTGCGGAGAGGAATACTGACAAAACGCTCTAAATTGTCGGATAGGAGTATTCTCGATGATGTAATGAAATAGTAGGTCGAGCCTGCTTTATAAAAGGACAGCACCGACTGGGGCAGTGGAAAGTGCTTGCTGTCAGCTCCGTTGATGTTTTCTATCGTTAGTTGATTGTCAGAAAGAATACAGAGGTGACCGTCATAGAAGGCTACCTTGCGTATATTCTCACCTTTATGACGTAGTTCTGTCTTCTGCGTGTGTAGGTTTATGCTTATTACTCCGGCCTGTGTGGCAGCAAAGAGCCACTTGTCATCGACGGGGCAGAGGTTGTTGACCAAGAAGGGTTCGCAACACTGGGTTGCTGATGTCGCTTTGATAGGGTAGAGTAGGGTCAGTCCTTGCTGCGGCTGACTGATAGGCATGGAGAAAAGACCTTGTGACGTAGCGACATAGAGGTGCTTGGCTGTAATCGTTATATCGTAGGGAGAATAGCGGCTACCCTTGCTGGGAATGTCGTACGTAAGCTGATGGAGGAGTGTGTCGGCAGCTATATTCCATAACTGCAGACCGGCATTACGTGATGCAATCCATATCTGATTAGGGTGTGCTGGGTCGCGTTCTACGTCATAGATGCGGTCGAGTCCTGTGTAATAACGCTTCCTTTCGTCCCCATTAATATGCCATATAACACCCGTCTCTCCGCCAATCCAATAGCCAGTCTTGTCTATAGACAATGCAGACAAACGGTCGGCATAGTGGAATTCTCGCTCTGATATCGACCGTGAAGGGACTGTCTCCTTGCAGCCTGTGATGACGAATAATAGTATCAAACAGAGCCAGTTGATAAGAAGACGCACCTTTGCCTGTATATTGTATTCCGTAGTCATTGGATTTAACTTTGTCTGCAAAGATAACGAATTACTCTGAGAATTGACGATGTTATCTTATATTGTTTGTAGAAAAGTGGCGTCTGAGAGAGTGTTATTGGATGTTTTCTTGGATGGTAGGTGATGATGTATTGGGTGTTAGGTGTTGATGTGTTGGGTGTTAGGTGTTTAATGTTAGGTGTTGATGAAGTGCTTTTGTGGGTGTTAGGTGATGATGTGTTGGGTGTTAAGTGTTGATGTATTGGGTGTTAGGTGTTTAATGTTAGGTGTTGATGAAGTGCTTTCGTGGGTGTTAGGTGTTTAATGTTAGGTGTTGATGAAGTGCTTTTGTGGGTGTTAGGTGTTGACTGTTAGTTGTTGATGAAGTGCTTTCATGGGTGTTAGGTGTTGAATGTTAGTTGTTGATGAAATGCTTTCATAGGTGTTAGGTATTGAATGTTAGGTGTTGATAAAAAGGTTATGTGGATACAAGTTGTTTAGTATTGAGTCTTAAAGCAGCTTGTAAGTAACATCATATTTCATACCCACAAAAACAAACATCGTGTACTTTCTCATAGCAGGTTTGGGCTCCCCTCCTTCGGAGGGGCTGGGGGAGGTCCCCACATCCACCTTCTCCCCTTGTCAACATTTTTCGCTCCTCTTATTCATAGTACATGCTCTTTAAGGTGATAGAAGAGGCCCTTCTACGTTCGAGAACATGCCCTTCTTGCATGCAGAGAAGGCCCTTCTTGAGGCATGAAGGGCGTCTTCTCGAATGCTGTTTGTAATGTGTTGATTCATTGATGGTTATAATGTTGATAGTAGGGGAGGTTATACCCTTGTGTAGAGGGTGTTTAACTCGGTGTTATGTAATGTTTTCTTCATGGTTTTACAGGTGTTCTCCGAGATGTGGAATGGGATGCTTGAAACATTATTCGAGTGGTCGGATAAACCCTTGAAAGGCTTATCTGTGAGTGTTTTTTACCGCTTTCAAATGTTGTGTAGAGGATTTGTACACACGATGTTGAGGCTCCGTATGATAGAGAAAGGGGGGTGTGAAAGGATTATTTTAGGACCATCTTGCGAAAGACTGACCCTCTTGTCGTGGTGTAAATATTCAGTTTATGGGCAGGGGAAACGTTCTTTCTGTTATATGCGTAGGTAGGAGAAGGGAGAAAGACGGATACATTAATAGTGTATATCATGGTGAGACGATATAATGTGTAATGTTCTTTCTGCGATAAATGTTACTGAACAGTTGCCGACGTGTTTAGCGAGAGAGACGAAAAAAGGGGATGTGTCGCCACATCCCCCTCGTTGTTTTAATCGTTTTATCTCTTATTCTTTTTAAGAATTCGTTGTGCACAATCGGCCAAGACAACGACCGCTCCGGCCAGAATACATACATCCTTGATGACCAGACGACCCGCACCTGTAAGTAACGGGAACCCGTGCTCGCCACTTCCTAAGTCGGGTACCCATACTTCGGGAGTCGTGACAAGGAAGGACAACGTGCCAAACGTCATGAGAATGACAAGGCCTGAACCAACGAAACCAATCTTTGGAAACCAGATACCTAATAAGGTCAAAATGCCAAATGACATAATGGCAATACCTAAACCATGAGAGAAGGTGTAGGTGTTGTTGGCTTCATGCCAGTCGTGTTTGACCTTGTCAAACTCGCCTTCTTTGAGCTTGTAGTCCTTATACTCTGGTGCCTTCTTTGTGTAGAAGAAGCTCATAAACGGACTGTTTGCCACGAATGGCACAATACCCTCTGCCTCATAGTTCCAAAACTTCAACCCACCAATCCATACAAAGATGATGAAGATTGCTATACGTATTAAATGAATACCTGTACCTTTCAGCGATGCTGCGGTATTTAGAACGAAGTCTAATAATAAATTAACTTTACTCATAATCTGTTACTGATTTATATCATGAATTTAATAAACACTCTTTTATATCTCTCTCTGCCAGTTCTTAGCTTTTTGTCCACTATTTTTTTATTTCCCATCTGCTATGTTTAAGCCTTCCACTTACCCTAATTAAGCCTCTTTTTTACGATAAGTAGGCCCTTCACTTACGCTAATTAGGCTTTCTAATTACTGTGAGCTGGCCTTTTAGTCACTATCGTTAGGCTTTTTATTTACAGTGGGTAGGCCTTTTATTTACTCTAATTTTTCTTCTCGTCTAACTGGGAGTAGGCCTTTGACTTACTCTAATTAATCCTCTCGTCTGCTGTGAGCAGGCCTTTTAATCACTCTAATTAGGCTTTCTATTTACTGTGAGCAGGCCTTTCACTTACTTTAATTTTTCTTCTCGTCTAACTGGGAGTAGGCCTTTGACTTACTCTAATTAATCTTCTCGTCTGCTGTGTGCAGGTTTTATTCTACGATGATTTTAAGTTACATCCATGCTGGATATGCTCTTACCCTATGATAGACTCACTATTATCCTATAATGAACTCACTATTATCCTATAATGAACTCGTTTTCTCACTCAGAATGTTATCCACTAAATCCCTTGTCCTTTTGTCTTTAGAATTTCGTTAACAGTAGTCTTCCACTCCTCGTTCTGAAATTGTCGGCAAAGATATATAATTCCCCGTAAACGGCAAAGAATATTCCTTGTAATTATTACAAAAACTACCACGAATAGTCTTTTTTATCTAAAAATACCATCTTTGTGGTATGATAAAATGACATCCCTTTCCATATCACGTTGTTGATGCGTTTACCATTATTGCATCTGTCAATAATGGGAGAGCCTGTGATAGTATGTAAAAGGTATTTAGTGGGCAATTAGTGAGGATGGTGTTTATTATCAAAAAGTAATTATTCTGCAGCAAAAGGAATAAATTATATTGTTTATTTGGAATTTTATAAAAAAATATATAAGTTTGCATAATAGATAGTTATGCGCAGTTAAATTACAACTAAAAACCTAAATAGAATCTGCGTGGGGTTAGAAGATATAAAAAAAGACCCTGTGGTTGACCGCAGGGTACAAGAAAATCTTCGGCTTATAGCCTTGTTGTGAAAAGTCTTCACTGTGTATCTGAGTGCAAATATACAACTTATTTCTGATAAAACAAACAAATTCTTAAAAATATGACACAAAAAGTTTTAGGCTTAGATCTTGGTACTAATTCTATTGGTTCAGCAGTTAGAAACTTGGACCTCTCAGATGATCTACAATGGCAGTTAGAGTTCTTTTCTTCTGATATCTTCAGGAGTAGTGTTAATAAAGAAAGTAATGGACGTGAATATTCTTTGGCTGCACAGCGTTCTGCACATAGAAGAAGTCGTGGGTTGAATGAGGTAAGACGGCGTAGATTGTGGGCTACATTAAATTTACTCATTAAGCACGGTTTCTGTCCGATGAGTTCAGAGTCATTAATGCGATGGTGTACTTATGATAAACGAAAAGGGCTTTTTAGAGAGTATCCAATTGATGATAAGGATTTCAATGCATGGATACTTTTGGACTTTAACGGCGATGGCAGACCAGATTATTCCAGTCCATACCAACTGCGTCGAGAACTTGTAACACGCCAATTTGATTTTGAACAGCCTATTGAACGTTATAAACTTGGACGTGCTTTGTACCATATAGCACAGCATCGTGGCTTTAAGAGTAGTAAGGGAGAGACTTTGTCGCAGCAAGAAACTAATAGTAAACCGTCGTCTACAGATGAGATACCAGATGTAGCAGGTGCAATGAAAGCTTCGGAAGAGAAACTTTCAAAGGGCCTGTCTACCTATATGAAGGAGCATAACTTACTGACAGTTGGTGCAGCTTTTGCCCAGTTGGAAGACGAAGGTGTAAGAGTTCGCAACAATAATGATTACCGTGCAATACGTTCACAATTCCAGCACGAGATAGAGACCATCTTTAAGTTCCAACAAGGACTGTCAGTAGAAAGCGAGTTATATGAACGCCTTATAAGTGAGAAGAAAAATGTTGGTACAATTTTTTATAAGCGTCCTTTGCGTTCGCAACGGGGGAATGTGGGAAAGTGTACACTTGAACGTTCAAAGCCTCGCTGTGCTATTGGTCATCCTTTGTTTGAGAAATTCCGTGCTTGGACATTGATTAATAATATCAAAGTCAGAATGTCTGTAGACACATTGGACGAACAACTTCCTATGAAGTTACGTCTGGATCTTTATAATGAATGCTTTCTTGCGTTTGTAAGGACTGAGTTCAAATTCGAAGATATTCGTAAGTATCTTGAAAAACGACTGGGTATTCATTTCTCCTACAATGATAAGACTATTAACTATAAGGACAGTACGAGTGTTGCCGGTTGTCCTATAACTGCTCGGTTCAGAAAGATGCTGGGAGAGGAATGGGAATCCTTCCGTGTTGAAGGACAAAAAGAGAGGCAAGCGCATAGTAAGAATAATATCTCGTTCCATAGAGTTTCATATTCTATTGAAGATATATGGCATTTCTGTTATGATGCGGAGGAGCCAGAAGCAGTGCTTGCCTTTGCTCAAGAAACCTTACGATTGGAGAGGAAAAAAGCGGAGGAGCTCGTTCGCATCTGGTCGGCAATGCCCCAAGGTTATGCTATGTTAAGTCAGAAGGCGATTCGTAATATCAATAAGATATTGATGTTGGGATTGAAATACTCTGATGCTGTGATACTTGCTAAAGTCCCAGAACTTGTAGATGTTTCTGATGAGGAGTTGTTGTCTATAGCGAAAGACTATTATCTTGTAGAGGCGCAGGTTAATTATGACAAACGCATTAATAGTATTGTTAATGGCCTCATAGCCAAATATAAATCAGTATCAGAAGAATATCGTTTCGCTGATCATAACTATGAGTATTTATTAGATGAGTCTGATGAAAAAGATATTATCAGACAAATTGAAAATAGTTTGGGAGCAAGGCGGTGGAGTCTGATGGATGCTAATGAGCAGACAGATATTTTACAAAAAGTTCGTGACAGGTATCAGGATTTCTTTAGAAGTCATGAGCGTAAGTTTGTAGAGTCACCTAAGTTGGGGGAAAGTTTTGAGAACTATCTTACAAAGAAATTCCCAATGGTTGAGAGAGAGCAATGGAAAAAGTTATATCATCCTTCACAAATTACCATTTACCGCCCAGTTTCAGTTGGTAAGGATCGATCTGTTTTAAGATTGGGTAATCCGGATATAGGTGCAATAAAGAACCCAACAGTGTTGAGAGTGCTTAATACTTTAAGGAGAAGGGTTAATCAGCTTTTGGATGATGGTGTTATATCTCCAGATGAAACAAGAGTGGTCGTAGAGACAGCTCGTGAGTTGAATGATGCTAATAGAAAGTGGGCTCTGGATACTTATAACAGAATCCGTCACGATGAAAATGAGAAGATAAAGAAGATTCTTGAAGAGTTTTATCCGAAACGTGATGGTATAAGTACAGATGATATAGATAAGGCACGGTATGTAATAGACCAACGTGAGGTAGATTACTTTACGGGATCCAAAACCTACAATAAGGATATAAAGAAGTATAAATTTTGGCTGGAGCAGGGAGGGCAGTGTATGTATACTGGTCGTACCATAAACCTATCAAATCTTTTTGATCCAAATGCATTTGATATTGAACACACCATTCCAGAGAGTCTTAGTTTTGACAGTTCTGATATGAATCTGACTTTATGTGATGCTCATTATAACCGTTTCATAAAGAAAAATCATATTCCTACAGATATGCCGAATTATGATAAGGCTATTACTATAGATGGTAAAGAGTATCCTGCTATAACATCTCAGTTACAACGTTGGGTAGAAAGAGTTGAGCGTTTAAATCGTAATGTTGAATATTGGAAAGGGCAGGCAAGAAGGGCACAGAATAAAGACCGTAAAGACCAATGTATGCGTGAGATGCATCTGTGGAAGATGGAGTTGGAATACTGGAAGAAGAAGTTGGAACGCTTCACAGTTACTGAGGTTACAGACGGATTTAAGAACAGTCAGCTTGTGGATACACGAGTTATAACTCGTCATGCAGTTTTATATCTGAAGAGCATATTCCCACATGTAGATGTGCAACGAGGAGATGTAACTGCTAAATTCAGAAAGATACTTGGTATACAAAGTGTAGACGAAAAGAAAGACCGTAGCTTACATTCTCATCATGCTATAGACGCAACAACTCTGACGATAATCCCAGTTTCTGCAAAGAGAGATCGTATGCTGGAGTTATTTGCTAAGATTGAAGAGATTAATAAGATGTTATCCTTTTCTGGTAGTGAGGATAGGACAGGGCTGATACAAGAACTTGAAGGTTTGAAGAATAAACTTCAAATGGAAGTCAAGGTATGTAGGATAGGTCATAATGTTTCAGAAATTGGTACGTTTATAAATGATAATATCATTGTTAATCACCATATTAAGAATCAAGCTCTTACACCAGTTCGTCGCCGATTAAGAAAGAAGGGGTATATAGTTGGAGGAGTAGATAATCCTCGGTGGCAGACTGGTGATGCCTTGCGAGGTGAAATCCATAAGGCAAGTTATTATGGTGCGATAACACAATTTGCAAAGGATGATGAAGGAAAAGTTCTGATGAAAGAGGGACGTCCTCAAGTAAATCCTACGATTAAATTTGTAATACGTAGAGAATTAAAGTATAAGAAATCTGCTGCCGACAGTGGCTTTGCTTCGTGGGATGACCTTGGAAAAGCCATTGTTGATAAGGAGCTTTTTGCTTTGATGAAAGGGCAATTCCCTGCAGAAACATCTTTCAAGGATGCTTGTGAGCAGGGTATCTATATGATAAAGAAAGGAAAGAATGGTATGCCTGACATTAAATTGCATCATATAAGACATGTGAGGTGTGAGGCCCCTCAAAGTGGCTTGAAGATAAAAGAGCAAACTTATAAATCCGAGAAAGAATACAAGCGTTATTTCTATGCTGCAGTTGGCGATTTGTATGCAATGTGCTGTTATACAAATGGTAAGATTCGTGAGTTTAGAATATACAGCTTGTATGATGTTTCTTGTCATCGTAAATCTGACATAGAGGATATTCCAGAGTTTATCACCGATAAGAAAGGTAATCGACTTATGCTTGATTATAAGTTGCGTACTGGCGATATGATTTTGCTTTATAAGGATAATCCAGCGGAGTTATATGATTTAGATAATGTAAATTTGAGTCGTCGCCTTTATAAAATTAATCGTTTTGAGTCACAGAGCAATTTAGTTTTAATGACTCATCATTTGTCTACATCGAAAGAACGTGGACGTTCTCTTGGTAAGACAGTTGACTATCAAAATCTTCCAGAGTCAATTCGCAGTAGTGTAAAATCTCTTAATTTTCTTATTATGGGTGAGAATCGTGACTTTGTTATTAAGAATGGTAAGATAATCTTCAATCACCGATGATAAAGAAAACTTTATATTTTGGGAATCCTGCTTATCTCTCACTTCGTAATGGGCAGTTGGTTATCCGACTTCCTGAAGTGGAGAAAGCAGAACTTCCTGATATCATAAAACAGGAAACTATCAGAACGGTTCCTATAGAAGATATTGGTGTTGTGGTATTGGACAATAAGCAGATAACCATTACACAAGGTGCTTTAGCAGAGTTAGTAGCTAACTCTGCTGCAGTAATAACCTGTGATAGTAAATGTATGCCTACGGGAATGTTACTTCCTCTTTCTGGCAATACATTGCATCAGGAGCGTTTTCGTAATCAGATAGAAGCTGCAATTCCATTGCGTAAACAGCTGTGGCAACAAACGGTAAAAGCTAAGATAGAGAATCAAGCATATTGTTTACAGAAGAATACTTCTAAATCATTTGTTCCGCTCCATGTCCTTGCTCGTAAAGTCAGGAGTGACGATGCTGATAACCACGAAGCGCAAGCTGCAGCCTATTACTGGAAGAATCTCTTTTCTGATGGTTTCACAAGGGATAAGGATGGTATTCCACCTAATAATCTGTTGAATTATGGATATGCAATACTTCGTGCTGTGATTGCTCGTGCTTTGGTGGGGAGTGGACTGTTACCTGTCTATGGAATTCATCATCATAACCGCTATAACGCATATTGTTTAGCAGACGATATTATGGAACCTTATCGCCCGTTTGTGGATGACCTGGTCCTTTCAACGATGAAAAAGATGGAGATTTCAGATGATTTGACAGTAGATTTAAAGCGGGAAATGTTGTCAATACCAGTTCTTGATGTTGTTATAGGTGGTAAGCGTAGCCCATTGATGATTGCTGCAGGCTTGACAACTGCAAGTCTTGCGAAGTGCTATAATGGGGAAGCTCGTGAAATTTCTTATCCTTCCTTTCTTTGATGCAACGACTTAGCGAATATAGGGTTATGTGGGTAATGGTCTTTTTTGATCTTCCAACGAATACAAACAAGGAAAAGCGTGCTTATACTATCTTCCGAAAAGATTTGATGAAAGATGGTTTTACAATGTTTCAATTGTCAATCTATGTTCGTCATTGCGCAAGCAGAGAGAATGCAGATGTTCATGTGAAACGTGTAAAATCATTTATGCCTAATTCTGGTAATGTCTGTATTATGGTCATTACTGATAAACAATTTGGTGAGATAGAGCTTTTTCGTGGAACTCAGCCACAAGAACCTAATGCTCCAGGACAGCAACTAGAATTATTCTAAAAAAGAGTCCCATCATTGTGATAGGACTCTTTTGTTTTGCATTTTTTATTTGTACAAAAGTCTTGTTACTTGCTGTAATACAGGTAAATATAACTTTTAAGTTGTACGTGCTAATGCAAAGATACACATTTTGAAGCAAATCACAACTAGACGGTTTTTCTCCAGGAGGAAAGAGAAGTTGTACGTGCTAATGCAAAGATACACATTTTGAAGCAAATCACAACTTGAAGAAATATAGGAAACTTTAATGTGTGTTGTACGTGCTAATGCAAAGATACACATTTTGAAGCAAATCACAACAAAGATCACATTCAAG
>NZ_JH114163.1:0-1775 GCF_000224595.1 Prevotella sp. C561
CTACATTTGCAAACTCCAAAACTTGGGATATTAATTAAACCAATTTCATCTTCCTCAGTCGCTACCAATGCTCCCGAAATACTTCGGAAACTTTGACTAAGAACTGTCAACTTAGCTTGCCAAGTTCCTAAAGTGCAACACATAATAGCTCCATCAGTTACAATTTTTACCATTCTACTTTATTATAGGATTTGTACCTTTCTTTATGATTTCTCCTGTATTGGCATTTATTTTAATAGAAACTATATTTGGTCCTACCTTGTAATGAATAACCCATACTGGTATATTGGTTTTATCACTTACATATCGCCTTATAGAAACATTCTTATCGAATAAATCCAGCTTTAACTCTTCCTTTACAAACTTCTCCACCTTTTCCCATGGATAGTTCTTATAAGGGGCATCTTGGTCGTATTCAGCTATTAAATAACCATTCTCGTCATACTCTTTCCATATACCACTTTCAAAATCGTTATAATAGTACTTCCCTATCAGCTTAAGGGTCTTACTTTTATTGTAATACTCTCTATATGTACCGAATAACTCCTTATCTTTCTTGGCGTATTCAAAATAATTAGAACCATTCTCTCCTCCGAACTGACGTACCTTGCCTTTTAAATAACTTTTAAACTCATAGTCGTCATTTTCTCTATGTGTGTAATATTTCCATGAATCAAATTTCTCAGTTGTCCTTTCCATATTCTTGTTTTTTTGATGTTATTACTACTATTGTCTTGTGCCTTACAACTACCTATTACAACGAGTAATGTAAGTAAAATAATTATTTGTCTTATCATTTTTATAATTTTATTAGCAGTTCATTGATATTGTCTTTCAGTGTTGTTTGCTGTCAACCTTGTGGGTGGGGAAAACAAGGAGGATTCGGGGAGCTGCATTTGCAAACTCCAAAACTTGGGATATTACCATCCCGTTATTATCACCTTCTGTACTAACAAGAGCATCAGCTATCCTACGGAATGTTTGACTCGTCACAGTTAGGTTGGGTTTCTCTGTGCCGAGGGAACAATACATCGTTGCTCCGTGAGTTATGATCTTAGACATAAATTCTTTTTTAGTTCATTCAACCTTTTTATTCTATGGCTTGCAATATCTCTTTGCTGAGTAGTTCTCCATTCTTGGCATTCCATATATAAGTTATATCACCGCCTTTATCGGTTATGGTAATCGTCCAAAGAACAGAGTCTTTTTCAAATTTAGCATTGGGCGCACTTATCTTGCCAAAACTTATGCGAATACCTGGCTCATTCCCTTGTTTCACGAACTTCTCCTGACCCTTTCCTGTTTTCCTGTCTATATACCCTTCCTTCTCGAGCCAGCGCAGGATGTTTATAGGTTTCAGGCGCAGCTTCTCAAACTTCTTGTCCTCATCGGTTTCTTTTATAAGGTTGCCTTGATTGTCATACTCGCGCCAAATGCCAATATCAATAGATGAACAGAAAAAGCGTTTTCCCGACTCCATGAGAACTCCGTTTTTATGGAATATTCTTACTTCTTTGTAGTAAGTAAAAGGAGGGATTGTTACCAAAGCATCATAATCCTTATCAAAATACACCTTAACCTGTGTACTATCTCTATCCACATAAATGGCAAAGCTGTTGTCTCCATCTTTACCATTTACTTCCTTTGATTTTGCTTTTATAATATTGTACATCGAATCTTTCAGTTGTCTTCATTGTTGTTGCCTCCTTTGTCTTTTTTGCGTCATTGCAGCAAGTACAGTACAACGCAGTTAGTAATATTAGAATGAGATGTTT
>NZ_JH114163.1:1927-5074 GCF_000224595.1 Prevotella sp. C561
TTCTTTATAAGGTTGCCTTGATTGTCATACTCGCGCCAAATGCCAATATCAATAGATGAACAGAAAAGCGTTTTCCCGACTCTATGAGAACTCCGTTTTATGGAATATTCTTACTTCCTTGTAGTAAGTAAAAGGAGGGATTGTTACCAAAGCATCATAATCCTTATCAAAATACACCTTAACCTGTGTACTATCTCTATCCACATAAATGGCAAAGCTGTTGTCTCCATCTTTACCATTTACTTCCTTGATTTTGCTTTTATAATATTGTACATCGAATCTTTCCGTTGTCTTCATTGTTGTTGCCTCCTTGTCTTTTTGCGCATTGCAGCAAGTACAGTACAACGCAGTTAGTAATATTAGAATGAGATGTTTCATACTTTTATTCTTGTCATTATCTATTTATAGTTCTAAGGTTAAGGAGGCTATGCCTTATTCATATACGACCTGTGTTGTATTCCCTAAGTATTCACCCGTTTCCGCATTGAAGCTATGGGTAGTGCACATTCCGTGTTCTGTAATATCGATAGACCACCCCGCAGGGATAGTCTTTGACCCTTCAGCACGAGTCGACAGCCAAAAGTAGATGTCAATATTAGGCTCATCACCCTCTTTTACGAACTTCTCCTGACCTTTTCCCGTTTTCCTGTCTATATACCCTTCCTTCTCGAGCCAGCGCAGGATGTTTATAGGTTTCAGGCGTAGCTTCTCAAACTTCTTGTCCTCATCGGTTTCTTTTATAAGGTTACCCTGTTTGTCATACTCGCACCAAATACCAATTTTGACACTTGAATGGCAAAGCAATTTCCCTTTGGATTTGAGAATACAATTCTTATAATAGTTCTTAACTATCATCTCATAAGCAAATGGCTTGATTTCTTGTAAGACAAAGCCATCTTCGTTAAATGATACATAGGTCTCAGTACCATTCCTCTCTACATATTGAGCAGATGTAGCACCTTCATAGCTGTTTTTCTTTTTGATTATACTTTTATAATATTGTACATCGAATCTTTCTGTTGTCTTCATTGTTGTTGTTTTCTTGTTCTTTTGTGCAACACATGACTGTGAAGCTATTAAGAGCAATAAACACAAAGTATATAGTTTCATTCTGTATCTTATTTAATATTTATCTTGTATATATAAAAACATTATTGTAGATTTAACGTCTTTCCATGATTGATAAGTTCTTTCGTTTCTGCATCTATAACAAAATATGTCTAGGCTCTAATGAGCAATTTGGGTTTAATGCTTTCTCATTCTTAATAGATGAATGGATAGCTTCTATTGCTCGAATAGAAATCTCAGAAGCCAGACTGTAAGATATTACTCATCACGCATCTTCTCCATCTCGATATCAACATCCATGCGATAGCGGCGATAATGCTTCCCGGCAATATCCTCAAAGCCTGGAAGATGAAAGTACTTGTTACGTTTGAGATAATCACGGAGGTCTTCGTCATAGCATAAGCCGTGACCGAATCCGTTTATATCAATGGAAGTACCGATGCCCTTGTCGAACAGAAGACCATAATAATAGCCCACGTAAGCACCAATTCTGTACCTCTCCTCTTTCGTAAGGCCGTCGAACTCGGGATAATTCCTTAAATCCAGCAAGGTAGATGCATACTGATCCAGCATAAGGAAATACTCATTCTCCTCATTTACGTGCTTCAACATATACTCCAACAATCCTCGATGAATAAGCAGTTTCCCATTGGCGCCTCTTGAAGCAAAGAGTGCCTTGGTTTCATCAGCCTCAGGAATTCTGTTAACCACCTTGATTTCATCAAGCATCATCTTGTTGATTACATCAGACTTGTCGTAGCCGTATTCCAGGAACAGGTCACGAAGGAAGTTCCTGTCATTATTCATAAGCCAAGTGAGTGCAGCCTTGCTGTCGTGGAAGATGAACTGGTTTTTATAGAAAAGCTCTTCATCGTTCCTGTAAGATAACTTACCCTTTTTGAGTACATTATTATCAGCATCCTCATCATCAAAGCCTTCAAGCTGGGTAGCACCTTCAATAATAGGGTGGAATATAATATAGTTATATTTAGGGACAAAAATATTCCGATACCAAAAGCAAAATAGGGTTTCCGTAGCTCCATCGTCCATAGACCTACGCTGATCTAAACGCTCTTGAGGTAGTCCATCTTTAAATACATATCTGCGAAGTCCTTTTTTAAACAGAGAGTTATTACTTTCAGATATATCTATATTATAATACTTCTTGATGGCTTTTTGCGCCTCAGCATCGCTAACAGGCAGAAACCCCATCCTTTTAAGGATTTCGAAATTCAATTCCACTGCAAGATCAGTATACTCCACTTTCTTCTCTATAGGCATTACCGTAACGCCATCAAGTCCTACTTCCGCAAGTTCTCTATAATATTCTCTGATTTCGTGGTCATACTTCTTTATTAAGTCTACCTCACTCTTTACTGTTCTTTCTTGATGAACCTGCTGTTTTGAGCTCTGCTTTGGAGACTGTTCCTTGCATCCATTCATTAATACTACATTTAGAATAAGCAGTAAAAGATATATTTTTTTCATAAGACAACTATTTTCGGTTCCTTAATATATTTATGGCTTAAAGTTGATATGCGTGGGCTATATTAACAAGCCTCTAATAACTTTGAATAATATACTGCAAAGATATAAAAATATCTGAAATCCTTAGAACTTTTTGGGTTCTTCCATTAAATGTGTGGACGCGTGAATTCAACAAGCAAGTGCAAATTTACTTAATTAGTTCGTAAAAGCAGTCCTGTGGTGTTTTAAAATCTAATTTCTTTCTTGGCCTCATGTTAATTTTCTTTGAATACTTAGTTATTTGTTGCTGGCTGATATGCTCAAAGGTTTCTTTTTTTGGCACGTATTGCCTAATTAGTCCGTTAGCATTTTCTATAGCGCCTTTCTGCCATGAAGCGTATGGGTCAGCAAAATATATGGTAACACCAAGGCTTTTGGCTATCATTTCATGACAAGCGAATTCTGTACCATTGTCAGTTGTAATAGACTTGATATGGTCTTTGAAAGGAGATAGTAAGTGTATTACAGTTCGTGCCAGTTCTTTGGCATTTTTCCCCTTCTTTAGTTTTCTCATAAACAACATGTTTGTACTACGCTCTATCAGTGTTACGA
>NZ_JH114163.1:5325-13570 GCF_000224595.1 Prevotella sp. C561
GCCTTGTTTGTACTGCATTTGCTTGGGCAGTTTCCCAATTATAGTGTCTTCGGACTCCGCTATTACGTCTTATTTCACGAGACACTGTACTTGCACTTACATTTATCGCCTTGGCAATATCTTTTTGTTTCGTTCTATTTTGGAGTAGCACAGAAATTGTGTACCTTTGCTCCGAGGTTAATTGTTTGTACATTGCAATGCAAAATTAATTAATCTTTGGGAGACAGAGGTCTCCCTTTCTTATTTTTATGCATTGCTTGTTGATTTTCTTCTCATGGGGGCTTCTCGCCCCCAAACCCCTCGGTGTTTTCAGGTATAGATTATTAAGCTACACCAGCACTTGGGATTGCAGTTCTATGTTGAACTTGCGACGCTTTTCGTATTGCTTTAAAAGGAAGGACCGAAGCTTCTCATTAAACAAAAACATGGCTAAGACTGTCAACTTTCTGTCCTCTTATCATCCTCTGATATTGAAAATCATTTCTTTTTAGACTTCAAAAATATGCAGATAATGGTTTGAAAAATCATTACATAAATTCAAGCAAGACATCAATAAATAACAGCAAGACTACATACAAAAAGCAGGTCTGCAATCAACAGGAAATCAATTAGTTATAAAGTAGTAAAATAAAAGGTGCCTAATAGTACTCCTAACTTTCATGATGCAAAGGAACGAAGAAAAAAAGAGATGTGAAAAGGATTTCCCCTATACAGTGGGGGATTTTCCCTAAACATGTGTTTGACACGATATAAAGCCCTAAAATCTCACCTTATTTATATACAGTTAGTTTTAGTTTTAAGTTGCTGTCACTTTTAACAATTCGCGTAATAGAGTAAATATTAAATGATTACATGCTTAAAGATGATGATAGCAATGACAGGAAAATAAGTTTTGATGGATTCTTTTCTCCACTTCTTCTTATAACACAAACAGCGTGGCGCATATAAGATTTACATACACATATATTAGGTCGAATGATAGATCCGTTTCTAATCAGGGATGTATGAGCCGATTAGTTCAAAACATAAAATAATTGAAAAATGTAAACGATTAGATTTTAGGTAATATCATATAGCTGTTAGAAGGCAAGTTCTTTCTGGCAGCTATATTTTTATCGAATAGTTTTGATGTAAGAGACTTATGGTAAAAATGTGACCTATACGCCAAAAATGTAGCAGAAGATAAGAAGTCTAAGTTAATATTTTATAAATATAACTTTTATTATCTAAATCGGGGGGGGTAAACTTGTTTATCTAAAAAAGTATAAATACTTTTGCCCTATTAATTCGATGACATCTATCAATAAATAATGTGATTTACAGAGATGCCGCATGTAGATTAGAGAGGATATAATCATATAAAAAAACAGATATGCAAAGAAAAAATTATGTAAAAAAGGAATACTGTTGCCCCGAGCTTTCAGTTATTCCTGTATCGGCAGAACCAATCATGGGGACAAACTCACCCTTTGAGTCTGATCACAAAAAGGCAGATGATGACAACACTAACAGGTTTGATGTTGAACCAGATTAACCCAAAATAATTATCAATAAGAATTATGAAGATTAACAAGTTCACAAGTTTGTTTGCTACATGCTTGCTTATGGGGCTGACGGCTTGTTCTAATGACAATGTAAGTGACGCGGATTATAGCAATAGTGCTAAGGATAAGGATTTAACAGGTAAGACTTCTTTCTCTATTACTTCGGAGGCTAAGACACGTACCTCAGGCGTTTATAATTCAGGGGTAGATTTCTACTGGACTCCAAGCGACAATATTTGGGTAAACAGTGGCTCTACAACATCTCCTACACTAACAGCAAGTAGTTCCAACAATATTACATCAACAACAACTTCTGCAAAGTTCTATTTCGATGGAACTTATACGGCAGCGAGCTATCCTGTTAGATACACAGGGAACGCAAGCACTTCAGGTAACACTGTTACAATAGCAACAAGTCAGAATCAGGACGAAGCCAACAAGGCGACTCAGTTAGGAACTGTTGGAGACTGCGGTGTCGGTACTGCAACACGCCAAACAGATGGGTCCTATAAGTTTACTCTCAGTCATGAGGCTTCGTACATAACATTTATGCCATACTACTCAAAAGAGGAGTTGGCTGCTTCTGCTGTAGTAACACAAATCAATGTTACAGTGGCTAACGGTGAAAGCCTTGCTGGAACGTTCAATTTTAGCGACAGCGGTTTAGGAACTGCAATTAGTTCTTCTTCTTCTAACAGCGTAACCTTGACTTTGAACGGAACAAGTTCAGAAACTGGTTTCCCTATTCCTACTACCGCTACAGCATCTAAGAATGCAGCCATAATGGTTGTAGCTCCAGGAACTTACTCAACCTTTAAGGTTACTTATACTCTATATGATTCCGTAACTGGTACAAAGAGCACTATTTCATATACATATAGTGGTATAAATTGTACTGCTGGAAAGAATCAGGTAATCAAGACTGACCTTGGCATGGCGACATATACTTCTCGCAAGAACAATTATTACATGTGGGATGCAAAGAGCAATTATTGGAATGGGTATGAGAGCAGTCAGCCTTTACTCAATAACGCTGTAAATACAAACTATGCAAAATCATCAGCGGACGCAAGATGGTACAATACTACATTCACGAATATGGTCCAGACAAAGGCTATAAACTCATGCAAGGATGAGCCGACCTTCGAAGCACTTACATGGTATATTGGGGCAGGATCTCCACAGTTGGATAACAAAACTTTATGGGTATTTGCAAAACATCTTTATGTAGGAGGCATCTGGCTAAAGAAACAGAGCAAAATTTCAAATTTTAGTTCTGAGGTAAACTATACAGGTACAAATACGTGGAGTTCAGGTAAAGATATTAAATTTACTGTAGCAGTCTCTGGCAAACCAGAATCATCAGTAAGAAGTGATTATTTCTATCTTCCAGCACTTGGACAATATAAGGATGGGGAATTAACCGGTTTAGGAGAAAAAGGCTATTACTGGGCAAGTACACCAAATCCAGTTAACGATGGTCCCAGAACTGCAGATTATGGTAAAGTCATATCAGCCAACTGTCTTCGCTTTGCGATAGATACGCAATTAAATAATGTCTATGTACGTAATTACTATGAACGTTATGTAGGCATGCAGGTACAGGCATTTGAATAGGTTCCCACAATAATGTAAGTAAAAGAGAGGCTGGAAACAATACCAAGCCTCTCTTTTTTCATCTGGAACCTTTACTGAATAAGAATGTAGAGAACACATTTATAAAGAGAGTATAATATAAAAATAGTTCTCATTGTGGCTCTCCCGTTAAATACGTAGATTGGAAAAAGAATAAAGGCTTATACACTTGTAAGGTATGACTGTCCAAAATCGGACGGTCTCACATAAAGGGATAAAGCACAAGATAAGAATGCAGAAAAGGCAAATATTTACCATGTCCTTCCGTCTTCTACAAACAACTTATTCCCATATCACTCAACGTTTGTAAACTATTTTCATACAACTCAAAACCAATACATGGTCTTCTGGCTTTGAAAAGACGCCCAATTGGCTTGCAAAAGATGCCCTTTTGAAGTCTAACTAACGCCCTTTTGAAATCCAATTAAGCACCTTTTCTTTTACGACTCCATAATGGGTTGATTTCCTGTTGGTTGCAGACTCTCTTTTTTCTGTCTTTTTCCCACTTTATTTTAGGTCTTTTTTCGAAATTATGTCATGATTTTTCAGACTATTGTCTGTGTTGGTAGATTCAAGTACTAAGTACAAATTTAATCAATCTTTTTGTTAAAAGCCAATATTAGAGATTTGGGTTTAAGTTACTCCGAAGATACATAAGGTCGTCTTTATACAATCCTCCGTTTTACTCCAATCTATAGAAGTCACCATCATCATTGATACGATAAACATCTATGGAGGTTTTCTTACCCTCTACAGTTCGCACATAGATTGTACCATCCGTAAAGATAGCGAAGTCTTCCTTTATGTCATTATATGAGCTGAAGGCAAGGATGTTGATACTGTTCTCTTCGTCTATCATTCCATTCTTGTAGGTATATATAATGAACTCATCGTCATCGTTGATGTTATAGGCAACAAAGATGGGGAAGGACTTATAGTTAGGTAGTTTCACGAAATAGAAACCACCACTGCTGTTTGCCAGGGATACTCTATCCCCCCAATATGATTTCAGCTCTCCTTTATAGGGACGAATATTATATTCGCGGGCACGCTTGCTGCTCATCTCCTTTTTTACATCCTTATACATGTCAGCTTGCGTGTATTCCAGCTTTGCATCAAGGGAAGGCAGTCCCTGCCCCGATCTTCTTACGTGTTTGAAAACACCAGCAATGTTATTATGATACAACACAAGGTAGTCACCAGTGTAAATATACTCCAGCATATCGCTGTATATCTCGTTTGCTGAAGACTCTACAATCAGAACAGGAACCGACTTGGATACATTGATGCCACGAAGAGCAAAGTAGTCCTTCATATAGGCGTAGTAAGGTGCATCCCGTTCGTACATAGACGGATCGCTGTCAGAACGTCTAACCTTGATTTTCTTCCCATTCAGATAAAGGATAGAGTCACCAAGTATCTGTATCTTCATTTTCCGAAGTTCCTCTAAGCTTTTCTCATTTTCTGTGACCGAATAATCATAGTAGGACACAAGTTCCCAACTGTCCTTCGGTTCGTATTTCTTTGCGGCATACGTGTGATGGATAGCATTCCAGTCTGCCAGCGTCTTGTCGCTGACAGGCTGAACCAAGGAACCTGCAGCTCCTTTATGCACCTTTGGCAAAGGACGCCCTGTCTTTCTCTGTGCTTCAGAGCATCCAACAAAGAATAATACACTGATTATTATTAATACTATATTCTTTTTCATATCTTGACTTTTATTTGTGTTGCTCGTCAGACATACTCCGTAGCTCCATAGACCTACGCTGATCTAAAAGCAATTCTTTTCATATTCATTGAGTTGTTTAGATAACATACCGCAAAGATATAAAAAACACCTGAAGTTCTTAGAACTTTTTGGTATTCTCTTTAGGTATTGCAAAGGGCAGCCTATTATTCTCCAGTTTGCGAAGCCTTTACGGAGAAATCGTAGTCCTCATAAATCTTATCGCAGATTTCCTTAAACCCTGGCAGTTTATAATAATGATGCTTTTCCAGATTATCTCTGAACTCATTATTATAATACAGTTCATTGGCAAAGCCTGTACTCCCAATCTGCTGATATCGAAGTCGGTCTTTATATAAGTAATATCCCAGATAGGCAGCAGCTTTGTATCGTTCCTTCCACGTAAAGTGCGCCATCCAATATGGACACCCCGCCTTGTCTTTTTTCAAGAGATAATCAATATATGTTTCAAGAATTATTTGCCATTTCAAATTTTTATCATTGGCTGGTAACCGAAGTATAGTCTTCATTAACCCCTCTCGGATTTCTATATGAGGTTCTTTGTCATATACCTTACGAATAAACGTATTTATTAATCCAGAGACATCTTCCACATTGGTATATTCGTTCGATATATCCTTTAGTACCAGTTCATTGATAGCTTCATTCGTATCATATCCATAAGATAGAAGCAAATCTTTCAAAATGTCAGGATTATTGTGTAGTAGCCAGGCGAAACTCGCTTTGCTATCATTGAACAAAAATCTATTTAGATGTACAATCTCATCACTTAAATGAAACGCTATTTTACCCTTATTATTCCTCAGAAAGGAATCCAACATAGGTTTTGGTAGGCAGAAATTATAGCCCTTGACAAATATATTACTGATAGGAGCGTATCGAATATATTCATGTTCTTTTTTGTCAATACCGTCTTCTGCTATGTCATCTGTCCATCCCTGCATAATTGTCGGTGAGGTAAAATAGTGTTTATATTCATAGATATAAGGCTGTTTCTGCCTTTGCTCGGGAGCAAGACCTAACTCTTTCAACTTTTTGTTGTACAAAGCAGAAGATATAGGTATAAAACCACGCTTCGCCAAGTCGTTGAAAGCATAAGGTATCAGGATGTTGATATATCGTTCATCAATATGCACTTCATCCTCTTCTTCATCCTCAGAGGATGATTGCAGGTAAGAAGTCTGATAGACTTTCATTAGCGAGTCCATTCCTTGAGAGTTTATGGGTAGAATCATATCCTCTGGAATTCCTATTTTCTTACATAGAGACGAAGAGATTGAATCTTTCTCCTGTGTTGTATGCACTATCTTCATTTCTGCACCTTTCTTATTTGTACAACTTATACATCCAATTGACACAAAGGCCAATACGTCTAAAAGAAAAACTTTATTATTACCATAGAATTACTTATAACCTTTTTTATTTCTGTTACGCTGTATATTCATTTCAGCTTCTGTTAATTGATTTTTCTTTTTATAATCTAAATAGAGTGCTGGATTTACACGTCCTGCTAAGCCATGAGGAAAAGAATTAACTGATTTTATTTCAAAATGAAGGTGAGGGCCATGAGTACCTAAATCAATACCAGTAATACCAGATTTACCAATCACATCACCTGCATTTACATCTTGACCTTCATTCACTAATATTTTACTCATATGATAATAAACAAAATAAATTTTATCGGAATCTTTGTTGAATCCTTCTCCTTCCAGATATTCTTTAGGGTCTATCTTTTTATAATCATTACGCCTCCTCTTTCTGAAGATCTCTATCTGAGATTTTTTAGAAACTTCTATAACAACATATTGATGACCAGCCTTACCTTTGTTCCTTGTAATAACAACTTTTCCTGACAAACAAGCATAAAGATTTGACCCTTCAAGTGCGAATAAATCTATTCCTTGGTGAGCACGTCCTCTTGTAGTCCCAAATACTTGATTTGCAGGATTATCATTTCCCTTTTGAGTAAATACAGCAATTTGAGGATTATCAACAGGATCATGCCATTGCCCATCTTTTATTTTTTATTTTCAGAAAGGTTACATTGATCAATTACAAAAGCTTTAGAAGTTTCTAAGTTAAAGGAGTTTTGTTTTCGTTCCCAACTACTTGGTTTATTTTTTTTATATTCTTCCCAACGGCTTTTGAGAAACTATTTGTATTTCTCACTTTATTACAAGAAAGCTGTGGATTCCCTTTCAAACAAATATATACATAACACATAGAGGCTAACGTCGCAATCCGATCATCTCCATTAATTGTATCTGCGCCATTCGTCATTATATCAACATTTAATTTAAACCTTGTATTGATTAGATGTTGTATTTTACTATAGTTTTCCCTACCCGTTATTTGTACAAGACCGCTTCCACGGAATCTCCACCCATCTCCAGAGTAATAATCCCCATTACCGTCCTTATTAGCATACGCAATGTTTGCAAGAACTATTTTACGTTCCTGAGTGTCAGTTATAGAATAAACCTTATCAAGAGTCCTTTTCATCCCATCTTTGTATATTCTTTTTCCATTTTTATCTCTGTCTGACACCCATTTACCATCTTTAGTCCATTTTCCCTTGAATATTTTGCTTGGAAAAATATACTCAAATCTTTCTCTTTTATAGCTCATAATCTCAGAAATGTTAAGAGTATACTCGGTTTCTATAGTAGCTTGTGCAAAGAAATGTGCTTTTACCCAACACGTATCCATACTCAAAGCTTTCATATGTTCAGTGTAGGCTTGTGCAACCGACTTTAATCTATTAAGTGATACTTTTCCAAAAACCTGTTTTAGTCTTGGAAGCATATTCGTCCATTCTTCTCTACAGCGTGGACATCCACTCTTTTCAGGCTCGGTGCGATTAACATTCGCCTTGCTGGGTTCTGCCTTTGGCGTGGGGATATGCCGCTTGACAGAGAAGAGGACTTCTTTCCCTTTAAGTATGTATTGTTTGGGGTCCTTTGAGGTCTGTCTGCCAGTATTATTATTCCTTAATTCCGCAGCATAAATTCTTGTAAAACTCCAAGTGTCTGAGAAACAAAGTTCTCAAAACACTTGGATATGTCAGAAATTTCACTTACCTTAGTGCTACCTACAGAAAAACAAATAAAAAATCTGACATGACAAAGGTAGCAATTAAAAACGAGAATATCACTTCTTTCGGTGGAATTTATCATATTATGGACGTTTTCTCAAAGCTGGACTTTGAAAAACTTACCGAATCCGTATTGGGCAGACGTGGATGCAGCGGCAAGGCATTCAGCCATGGAAGTATTTTCGGCTCTCTCTTCTTCAGCTACCTTTGTGGTGGAGAGTG
>NZ_JH114164.1:0-4529 GCF_000224595.1 Prevotella sp. C561
TCGTTTTCTTATTTTCTAACTACTTTAAAATTATCTATCATGAGTTCATTTAGAGCAACATTGGAATTAGGTGGCAAGGAGTACGACGTACTCTATTCTAACTACGAGTTCAGTCGTACGACTGACAAGAAGGGTCAGCCTGCATCAAGTATCTCTGGTGGCCGTATCAGCGTCACTATCGAGTCTACTGATGACACTTCTACTATCGAGGCTATGCTCAATAGTCAGTTCAAACCTGTTGAGGGTAAGATTGTTTACAAGAAGAGTGAGGAGGATGCTAAGATGAAGGAGATTTCTTTCAAGAATGCTTACATCGTTCACTACAAGGAGACACTCGACGTAAACAACGAGGCGCCGATGACCATCGCGATGACCTTCTCTGCTGAGAATATCACCGTGGGTAATGCCGAGCTCGATAACCGCTGGCCTCGTTCATAGGTCTAAGAAACTTAAGGACTGTGTCGGGCTACGTGCTTGACATGGTCCTTTTAGCTTTCTATTTAGGTCTCATCGCAGTAGGACATACCTATAAGCTGCTGAGATCGTCACCTTATTATATATAGGGAACAAATCTTATTAAATCGCTTTTCAGCCTTAATTACCTCAAAAAATATATTCAATGGCAATACCTTTTAATCCCATCTCCATCACCATAGGGAAGGATGGACTTTCTTCTTTCAAATCACTTCGTATCGACCAAAGTACTGGGGCACATCATCACTTTGACCTCACGGTTGACCTTGAGTCGGGAGGTAACAGACAAGTACATAACCTCAGTAGCAGTAAAGAGTGGCTCGGCAAGGATATCATAGTGAAAGCTGCGAACAAACCATTCTTCTGCGGGATAGTGACGAACATTGAGTTGCATCGCGATGGTAGCGACTTCGGGTGTATACAGGTGTCTGGATACTCCTCTACTTATCGTATGGAGACGGCACCGAGCAGTTACTCATGGAACGATAGGTCGATTGGCGATGTCGTAAAGAGATTGTGCAGTGATGGTAAGGTGCAATTGGCATTGAATGCGGCACACAAGAAACAGTTGGATTACATCTGCCAATACGAGGAATCTGACTTCGATTTCGTTCGTCGCCTTGCCTTGCAGTATCAGGAGTGGATGTATTATGATGGTCTGAAACTTGTCTTCGGTAAGCCAAGACGATTGCCAGACCCTATCAAGATGGAATTTGGTACATCACTGAGTTCCCTCAATATCGGTCTACAAACATTAGCTCGTCCAGAACAGGTGTTTACGTTCCATTCTGGTGCAAACCGTGAGATGGACCGCAAGACGCCCGATAAGGCTTACGGACACGATAGAATGGCGGGTGATGCGTTCCGTGCTGCGCTTCCTTCCTACCCTAAGGCGGCTCGCCAATACTCTATACAGCGTGTCAGCTCTATCGATGATCTTGAGAATTATGTACTCCTAAAACAAGCGGCCGAAACGGCTGAAACCCATTACGTCACAGCCGAAAGCCAGGACCCAAGGCTACATGTGGGTTCGGTGATAAGTTTGTATAGTTCTTTCTTAAAGGGAGTTGGCAATCTCTCCCAAGAGAGCTTAGGCGATTTCATTATCATCGAGATGACCCATGAAGTGAGCGAGAGCTGTTATTACAAAAACCGTTTCAAAGCCATTCCTGGTACTGTAATGAGTCTGCCTAACCCAAAGGTTGAAATGCCTCTGGCTGAAACGCAGATGGCAACGGTACTCAGCAATGCCGACCCACATGGAGCCGGTCGTGTACAGGTGCGCATGAACTGGCAGACCGACAACATGCGAACAAGTTGGGTACGTGTGATGACGCCAGATGGTGGTGGCAGCAAAGACGTAAAAAGTAACCGTGGCTTCGTTTTCATTCCAGAGGTAGGCGACCAAGTCCTCCTCGGCTTCCGTCATGGTGACCCCGCCCGACCATACGTCATGGGTAGCCTGTTTAATGGAACGACAGGTGGTGGCGGTGGCCAAGGCAACAACTGCAAGAGCCTTACCAGTCGCACTGGTAGCACTCTTAAACTCGATGATAGTACAGGTAATGTACTACTTGCTGACAAGACAGGACAAAACCTTATTTCTTTCGATGGTAATAATACAGTAACAGTTTCTGCCGTCACCAATATCCATCTGGATAATGGTAAAGCCTCTATAAAAATAGAGGGGGACACGATAACGATTAAGGCAAATACTATATGCATTGATGGAGCAACAAGTACAACTTGTCAGTCAGGAGAAAATGAAAGTGTCGTTATTACCAGTGGAACTGGTGTCGATATACAAGGCGCTAACATAAATGCGATAGCAAAATCCAATGTAGAGGTTTCTGGTGGAAGTAAGAGTACGCTGTCATCTGCTTCTACGTCTATCAATGGAGATGCCGATGTTACGATAACTGGTGGTTTGGTCAAGATAAACTCATAAGTATGGCGGCAGGAGTTTCAATAGCAAGTGAATATGGGAAGCTACAAGACCTGTGGCGAAATATAGAACGTGATGAGGAATGGAGGCTTGTCATTTGGAATGCTCAAGTAGAGGACATGGATATTATTGATAAGTTCATGGAAATTGAACGTTCCCCTGCTGGAGAATTCACTGATATTTTTTTCGTTTTGACACATCCTATCAAGGTGATGTCAAGGTATTTTCCGAATCGCTTTGGGAAGAATATATCAGTTGGTTCGAAGAGAAAGTTCCAGAAGAGTATGATATTATGGCGGCTTTGAAGAAAGACGGACGCCTTTATCAGGATTATCATCCAGATGGTTCGTTAGAACGAACTGCTGAGAATCTATGGAGTGAGCTGCTACGTTTCAAGTCATGTATAAAAGGACTTGAAACACGTCATTTCTGCATTTATATCCCCCCTATTTCTTATGAAGGCATGGAACTAACCTCTTGGTTTACCAATGTTTTAGATGGTATTCCATTAGGAATTAGACTTATAACAATTGACTATGCCAATCAACGCAAGATTAAGTTAGCCGAAACAAAGAAGGTGAAATTTCTTGAGCCGAGACTTAACATGCCTGATGCCATACGCAATGCGATGGATAAAGAATGTGGTTCGTATGATCCAACAAATCTTAACAGTCTTTATACTCGCCAGATTCGTACAGTACTAGATTGTACATCCAAGAAGAGTGAATCCGTACTTGACAAAGAAGTTAGTAAACTGATTGATTTATCACATCAGCTAGATCGTGAGGATGTAATCCTTACCACTCCTATTATTGCTGCACAAGCCTATTATATCATTCAGAATAATGATAAGAGTCTTCTTTATTGTGACCGTACCATCAATGAGTCTGAAAGGATGATGAGGGCAGATGACCTGACTGCATACTCTGTATGGAAAGTAGCCCTGTTTCTAAAGGCTGCTATATTCGTGGGCACAAAGAAGCCTGATGCTGCTATACCCTTGTATGAACAGGTTGCTGCTGCAGCTGCAAAAAGAGGTGATATATTGTATGTCCTTGAAGGCTATCGTATGAGTGCATATCTGAATTATGAGCAGGGCAATGTTGAAGAGGCATTTATCCGCTCCCTATTGGCACTTGAAGCAGGAAGCCACCTTGATATGAAGCAGAGGCGATCCTCTACTTTTGCCTATGCAGCTTCTATGGCATTGCGTTTTTGTAAGAAAGTGAGAGATAAGCAAGACATGATAGTATTAGAGAAACAGTTAGAGTTATGGCTAGGTTCTGACTGGCGCGAGTTAGTATCAGCCTTTGATCAACAACCAAACAACAAATCTCAAATACTCTCGAGTTTAACCAAGAAAAAGCAGAAATAACACAATGGCAATAGAAGGAAATCCCTTAGTACTTGCAGAACGAGCTTTCGGCGATCTTTTCGGTAAGGCAAAAGACTCGATAAATAACTTGCAGAAGGATCTGGCAAGTGTTCTGCCCAGCATGCCTGGCATGCCTGTAGCTAAGTATTTTGACTTAGCTTTAGGTGTAGACATACATGCGACAACTTGGCCTCCATCACCAGCCCTTCCGGTACCAGCCTGTGCGATGGTATTTGACCTTATGTCCGAAATCATGTCATTCGTAGCACCTGCGCTTCCTTCACCAGAGAGTGGACTTGGAGCCATTGCTGTTTCAATATTGAAAGGTATGGCACCGTCTGTAAAAGTACATGGACGTTGGATAGCTCAAGCGGGAATCTCAATGATACAGTTGCCTGCTGTTGTCATACACATTTTTCCTGTCACGTCTCCTTTTGCTGATGCCGAGATGTGGATGGGAAGCTCTACGGTACTTGCAGACGGAGGTCCTTGTTCAACGCAGTTCCATCCAGCCCTTTCATGTAGCACCTTTGGTTTTGCACCGCCTCCGAGACTTCATCCGGGAAAGTTCAAGAAGCCAAGTGTCTCACGCTTCCTGCCCACGCAGCTACTTTCCATTATAACCTCAGGTGGTAATCCGGTCCTTGTAGGTGGTCCACCAACGATAGACCTTTTTCAATTGGCAATGAAAATGGGACTTAAGTGTCTGACCAAAACCAAGGCCTATCAGAAACT
>NZ_JH114164.1:4549-9957 GCF_000224595.1 Prevotella sp. C561
GGGAAGCTCTACGGTACTTGCAGACGAGGTCCTTGTTCAACGCAGTTCCATCCAGCCCTTTTCATGTAGCACCTTTGGTTTTGCACCGCCTCCGAGACTTCATCCGGGAAAGTTCAAGAAGCCAAGTGTCTCACGCTTCCTGCCCACGCAGCTACTTTCCATTATAACCTCAGGTGGTAATCCGGTCCTTGTAGGTGGTCCACCAACGATAGACCTTTTTCAATTGGCAATGAAAATGGGACTTAAGTGTCTGACCAAAACCAAGGCCTATCAGAAACTCTCAGAAGCATTTGAGAAGACTCCTCTGGGGAAGATAAATAAAAAATGAACTGCTGCCTTTTCGGTGAGCCAGTAGACGCCGCCACGGGGCGTGTATACCATACTAATACTGACTTTGAATTGTCTGGTCCGATCCCATTGGTATGGGAACGAACTTATTACAGTGATGTGGATGTACCAGGATCTCTTGGCTACAACTGGCACCATAGTTATAATATGAGCATACGAGAAGAGGCTGGCCTTGGTATGATATTCCGCCATCCTACTGGACGAGAAACAGGATGCCCATACTTGCAAACAGGTGAGAGTTTCTATGATCGGGAGGAACATCTGGAATGGAATCACACGGAAGACGGTTACACCATCTATAATGATGACGAGGGAGTGTACTATCATTTTGCGAGTGTTCAACGTGCCGGTGGATTTCGAATGCTTACAGAAATTTCTACGGCAGACGGCTTTAAGATTCTTTTCCGTTATACAACAAATGGGGCGCTAAAGGAAATCGTTGATTCACGTGGTGAGACTCTCTATGTAAATACTGATTGTCAAGGACGTGTAGATAAAATTTTCAGACGAGCGAATAGCAAGGACATTCCTCTTGTGGGCTACCACTATGATTCATCAGGTAATATGATCTCCACGGAGGATTCTTCTGGTACGAGGAAGTTCTTTTATTATGACGGTCATCAGCTGGTGAAGCTCACCAACCAATCTGGTATGAGCTTTCACTGGGAATACGACGGTGAAGGGGAAGCCTCACGCTGTATTCATACTTGGGGTGATGACGGCGTAATGGAATACCATATTGAGTATGGTGATGGCTTTACCCGGACTACTAATGGACTGGGGCACACAACGGAATACTACTATCACGACAATAAGCTGATTTACAAGATAATAGACGCCAACGGTGGTATTACTCGCCAGCATTACAATGAGTTCAAGGAGTTGGATGTCATAGTGAATCCCGAAGGCTACAGCCGCCGTACTGTATTCAACAACTTCGGCCTTCCTGTGGAGATAACGGATGAGAACGGAGCGAAGACAAGACTTGCCTACGACGGACGTCGAAACCTTACGTCCGTTATTACCAGTACTGGGCGTAGAACGTCATGGGAATATGATGAGTATGATCGTGTGATTAAACGTACATTGCCAGACGGTAACAGTTTTAGTTATACCTATGAGGGAGGCGCACTGAAGACCATCACTGACATGGAGGGACGCATCTACACGTTGAAATTCAATAGTCGGCAGGAACTCCTGCAGCTTGTCTTCCCGAATGGCATTCACCGATCATGGGAGTATGATGAGCGTGGAAGACTTGTCAAGGCTACGGATGTCAAGGGCAACGTTACATCCTACAACTATGATGATGCTGACAATCTGATACGCCTGCATGAACCAGATGGCAATGTGCACGAGTTCTCCTATGATACCTCGGGCAACCTTATCGTAGCTTCTGATCGGCTGCGCAAGGTGGAGTTTGAGTATGGGCCACTGGGAACGCTCATCGGTAGGCGTCAGCTCGACCATCATGTGCGTTTCCGTTATGACGGTGAGCTGCAGCTGCGTGAGATTATCAACGAGGGCGGTGAATGTTATTCCTTCCGTCTTGACGGACTCGGTCGTGTCGTGGAAGAGACTGGCTTTGACGGCCTGCAGCGAAAGTACCTTCGTGATGGTGCTGGCAGAGTGATACGGGTTGTACGTCCCGAGGGAAGACAGACAGAATATGAGTATGATGGTGTGGGCAATATCCTGCAGGAAACACAGCATGACGGTCGAACAAGCCGCTTTGCCTATGACGAGGATGGGCGGCTACTGCGTGCTGAGAACAAGGAAATAAAAGTAGCCTTCAAGCACGACCTTGGGGGGCGGATAGTGAAGGAGACACAGGGCGGGCACTGCATCATGCGCAAGTATGACCGTACAGGACGCCACGTGCACACCGAGAGCAGTCTTGGTGCAAGCATTGACTATTCCCACGACAAGGATGGCAACCTCAGCGAGATGAACAGCGGAGGATGGTCAGCCAGATGGCAGCGTGACAGGGTCGGACTGGAGACGGAGCGTGAACTTACAGGCGGAGTGCATGTAAAGACACATCATGACAGCCTTGGACGTGAGACCTACAAGTCGGTGGGTGCACGCAATGTCGAGCAGTTCCGTCGCAGCTATACCTGGGGCATCGGCAACCGTCTTCATGCAACCGAGGACGGTCTTACGGGGCGCCGGGTACGCTATGACTATGATGAGTTCGACAATCTCCTTTCTGCAGAGTACAAGCAGGGGAATGACGTGGAGCGTATCTACCGTATTCCTGATCGTATCGGCAACCTCTTTGAGACACGTGAGAAGGATGACCGTAAGTATGGTGCGGGCAGCCGTCTGACAGAAGACCGTGACTATTTCTATCACTATGACTGCGAGGGCAACCTCGTGTTCAAGGAGTTCAGGACGCTGGACTGGGCTGGCGTATCCGTTCCGCTTGGCGTACAGAAGGCACATCTGGAGGAGGAGCTCGGCATAACCTTCCGTGCCTTTGGTGCAGGCTGGCGTTATGATTGGCAGAGTGATGGTATGCTGTTGAGGGTTGTTCGTCCCGACAGCAAGGAAGTGTCATTCGCATACGATGCGCTGGGTAGACGAACCGAGAAGACCTATGAGGGCGTCGCTACTCATTTCGTGTGGGATGGCAATGTACCTTTGCATGAGTGGCAGGAGGTTTCGTCTGATGCCGAAAAGACAAACATCACAACCTGGCTCTTCGAACAGAACACGTTCATTCCTGCTGCCAAGCTCGCTGCCAACGGCGAGAGCTTCTCCATCGTGTCTGACTACCTCGGCACTCCCCTGCAGGCATTTGACAATAACGGCAACAAGGTTTGGGAGCAGGAGCTTGATATCTTCGGCAGGAAGAGGACGGGCAACAATAATTCCTCCTTCATTCCGTTTAAGTATCAGGGTCAGTATGAGGACATTGAGACTGGACTGTATTACAACCGCTTCCGCTACTATGATTCATGTACAGGCAATTACATCAGCCAGGACCCGATTGGGTTATCGGGGGGAGATAATTTATATTCTTATGTACAAAATCCAACAATATGTATAGATACGTTTGGGTTATCTGGGCAAAGATGGGTGGGGAAAACAAAAAAGATGGGACTCCGTACAAGAAACCTGGCCCTAAGCCTAAAGGAACAGGAGAACACAATGCAAAAATAGAAGAAATTATTAACCGAGAAGCATCAAAACCAGGTATTACTCATATCGGTGGCGGATCAAAGACTGAAATAACTATCAATACACCAAATGGTAGTAAACCTTATCGAAGAATGGATGCTTCATTCCAAAGAGCAGATGATAGTATTTATCATATAAATGTTGGTAGGACGTTGAATGATGATAAGACAGGTATAAAGAGAGAGCGATTAGCTCTTGAAGAGGCTCTTGATGATGGACATGACGTCTCGTTTGAAGGTTATGGGAGGGATTCGGATTTTAGAAAAAACAAAAATTAGACACACATTAATTGCTTATGTCTTATATAAATGTTATTATGCCTTTAGTTGAGTTTGTGCCATATGTTAACAATATGGTCGTGAAATATGATTGTGTTGTATATTTAAGGAAAAAGAACACAAAAGATGTTTTATATACATCAAAGCTTAATATGGAAAATTATAGAAGTGTTATTGGTGATGGCATAGAGGACAAGTTGTTTTTCTTTGTCTCTTTAAAAGATTACAACGAAGCAGGTATTTCTTTTTATGATGATGAAGTATGCAAGGGAACTATTGAAGGAATAGGAGGAAGGGCAAATGAAAACGAAGTTGAGTTGATTTCATTGCGGTTGATTTCTAAAGAACCTGAAAGAGAGATTAAAAGATTATTTAATGCCATAAGGAATAAACTAAAGAAAGATCCAACAATAGGCGTTGGTGTTCAAAGTGGCTCATCGAGGTATCCTAAATTCTTTTATCAGAAGTCGCTGACAGACAATAAGGTCTTTAAGTTTGACCTCAATAATGACAAATTGCCTGTTATCAAGCCATTGTAGGAGATGTTAAAGCCAAATCGGTCATTAGAGATTTTGGAGAGAAAAGCGTTATGAATTGCTATCAGTTATTGGAGAAAATATATTACTTCACGCATTACAATTACCATACATCTTGAATTTCCTGACAAAATGAAAGCGAAATTTTCTAATGACCGCATTTGGGTTAAAGTGTTGCTACAGATTGAAATTCCTCGGCTAAGCGAGGATGTTGATATAGTTTCTATACGGAAAATATTAAATGAGTATGTAACATCTCTTATTCCTCGGATCAATATCCAAGATTTAAAGGATTGGAGTCTTTTGATATGGGTAGCTTTCCGGTCTACAAATGGAATCGGCGTTTTTAAACGAGCAAGACGTTACCCTTCAGATAAAGAATTTGAATTTTCGATTTCTGTTACTATCCCAGATGATAATCAGGCTTCGTATGGTCTTTCCAAAGTAAAAGAAGCATTCTACACACCACTGAGTGATAAAAGTTTTTATAGCTTAGAATTTAACTTTGAAGACTACAACAGTTTATACGAATACATTCTTGACAGTTCTAAACATGCAATAGATTTGGCCTTTATAAAAGGTATTACATGTAATGGCAAAAAGATTAAGTTTCAAAAATAAGGATGATACTCTAATGTATTATCAAGGTATGTGAGTTTAATCTTTCAAGAGAAAAAGAATCATTAACAGCTGAAGCAACAGTAAAAGATTCGTGAATTCAACAAGCAAGTGCAAATTTACTTAATTAGTTCGTAAAAGCAGTCCTGTGGTGTTTTAAAATCTAATTTCTTTCTTGGCCTCATGTTAATTTTCTTTGAATACTTCGTGATTTGTTGCTGGCTGATATGCTCAAAGGTTTCTTTTTTTGGCACGTATTGCCTAATTAGTCCGTTAGCATTTTCTATAGCGCCTTTCTGCCATGAAGCGTATGGGTCAGCAAAATATATGGTGACACCAAGGCTTTTGGCTATCATTTCATGACAAGCGAATTCTGTACCATTGTCAGTTGTAATAGACTTGATATGGTCTTTGAAAGGAGATAGTAAGTGTATTACAGTTCGTG
>NZ_JH114164.1:10107-13263 GCF_000224595.1 Prevotella sp. C561
AATAAGAAGGCGCTTCGCCTCTTCCATGACATCCTTGTCGACTGAACGATTGCCTGGCTTTCTGCGCCTTGTTTGTACTGCATTTGCTTGGGCAGTTTCCCAATTATAGTGTCTTCTGACTCCACTATTACGTCTTATTTCACGAGACACTGTACTTGCACTTACATTTATCGCCTTGGCAATATCTTTTTGTTTCGTTCTATTTTGGAGTAGCACAGAAATTGTGTACCTTTGCTCCGAGGTTAATTGTTTGTACATTGCAATGCAAAATTAATTAATCTTTGGGAGACAGAGGTCTCCCTTTCTTATTTTTATGCATTGCTTGTTGATTTTCTTCTCATGGGGGCTTCTCGCCCCCAAACCCCTCGGTGTTTTCAGGTATAGATTATTAAGCTACACCAGCACTTGGGATTGCAGTTCTATGTTGAACTTGCGCTAAAATAACGTCTTTTGAAAGATCTTCAAGATTAGGGATATTATTAATTATTTGGGTGACAATTTTGTTTGTCTTTTGACTTTTTTTTCTATTCCCATAGTTTGCTGTATGGGTTGTTTAGCATCCGACAGATCCTACTGGCCACCCACCATGAATAGCAATCCCACTTCTTGATCCATCTGGCCCGTTTATGTAACACTTTCCCATCCCTTTTGTATCGCTAATGTATAAATCGTAGCTCTGTTCTTTTAAACCTTTATTAATATAATATTTCTTCTTCGGAGGACATTCATTGTGAGTTCCATATCTTAACGTTGATCTTTTTTTGCTCGTCATATGTGCATCACGAGCTACATAAGTTGAATAATCTTCTTGAGGGAGATTGTTTGTTTTATAAAGTTTATTAAACCTATTATATGTCATATTTTTATATATACATAGTTTGTAAACAGTCCATTTTTTTCATTTTTTTGGAATTCCGTACCGTACTTATGACTCATACCATTGATAAATATTATTGTACCTTGACTATCTTTTGAAGATATAGAATTGCCACTAAGACATTTTTTTACATATAAGACTTCTACTGCTTTATTGAAATATCTAATTCTTTCATTGAGGCCTTCTAATTTTGTATTTATCTTTGCGGCAACTTCTCTTACACAATTTTCACTATTTTCTTTTGCAATATGATTGATACCCCATGCTCCCCAGTATGCAAATGCAGAAGTTATGGCATCTTTTGCTGACACTTTCAACTTATAGGAATTGTCTCCACTAACCCAAGAAATATTTTTCTCATCCTTCAACTTCATATATTGATTATAATACTTCTCTATTTTATCATAATTGTCTTTCCAAGTAATTTGCTTGAAACCTTTACAACTATAACGCCATCCATTACCTTTATTTGTATGATTCTTCCCTAGTGGATGTGTTAGTCCATAAATAGCATTTGCAACTTTCGCCCAGTTATTGGAATCTTTTGATAAATCAGAAAGGCGTTTTGCCTCCTTTTGCTGTGCAGATAAGGAGCCAAAAGTTTCAAAATAAGATTTGAATATACCTCGCATTCGCTCGGGATTACTATACTTAAATTGCTCTTGTAACTGATAAAACTTCGTCCCTTGAGCTATCTGTGCCAAGAAATGTGCTTTTGAAACACAAGTGTTGATACCTACTTTTTTCCTATATTGATTAAGATATGGAAGTGCAGCGGCAATCATCGTAGTGTCCTTAATGAGACAATTACCTTTCTTATCAACACAAATACGTTTGATTTCATCTAAAGTAATGTCTTGTTCGCATCTCGGACATTTATTTTTCTCGGTATTCACTTCCTGCACCATTGTTTTACTCTGTCCCACCTCTACATCTTGTCTCGGCATTGACAACAGGAGTATTCCTTTGTCTTTACCCATTTGAAAGAATTTAGTTGTATTCCTTTCAGTGTAGCCTCTGCCGTTAGGCATAATAACCGCCGTCTCTTTAGCACCACCTTCTAATACAAAGATATCAAAGGTCTCCGATTGTTTTTCCTTCAACCAACTGGTATCGGTTTTAATTTTCAAGACAGTAATCCCTTTGGCATCCGTTTCTCCTGACACCTTATATACACCGCCTTTGGTACTTGTTTCTTCCTCTGTCACCGTACCATGCTTATATATAAATAGTGCAATATCGCTGTCATCAAGTCCGCGAGTAGTTACCCTTGCATAAATCGTCTGTCCACTTTCCACAAATCCCTTGATTGCTTCTTTGCAATCCTTGTCACGATAGAAAGCAATACTTGTAATATCCTCCTTATCAGTATATTCTATTGGTGTCTTTTTTGATAATTTAAGATCCTTAACCCATTCTTTAGAAAAGAGTTCCATATAGATTGGCGTCTTTTCTATCGGCACTTTCTTTATCTCTTCTACTTGGCTGCTTGTCAATGAAAGTTCTATCTTTGCCATACCATCCTGTTCTATACGAAGTGGTGCAAAATCGGTAAGATATTTTTCCTATACTTACTTTCTGATATCTACTTTATAAGTTATATAGGCACACCTTATTGACATACATTTTGTAAAGCGCGTCTGATCCTACTCTTATGTATATATCCTACTGTCCCATCTTTAACTTGTACTTTGCACCAGTTTCCATTATTGTCCAAGATAGTTATCATTTCATTGGTGGGAACATGTTTAAGAACTTTTGATGACAACATACCTTTCTCACGTAGATTGGTATACCCATCGGGGTCGTCAACAAAATAAATATCATTGGGATTGATATCATTTTCCATTACTAAAACAATGTCTACTAATTCTTTTAATCGCATGACTCCATAATAATCTTGTTTTTTAAGACGGTCTACTAAGTAATGATTAAAAAATAACTTGGTACATTTTCAGGCCAAAGACATCGGCATTGAACAATGTATTCAATTCGATATTAGCAGTTCTCATATATTTTATTTAACCTCAAATCCGCAACTAAGCCCTTGAAGGTTCTTATTGCGTTTACACGTCCTCTCATTACTGAATTTGCAGATAATTTGAACTTGAAGCACCCACTTCTGCCTACAATATCCCCTTACCCCACAATGTGACTTGAGGCAATACACAATATCATTCCCATAAGTTGTAGGCACTATCCAAAATCAGTCTGGAAAACATCTGCGTAAGCATAATTACAGGTATAGATATTCAGCACATACCGCCTTGATGTCTTGA
>NZ_JH114165.1:0-11688 GCF_000224595.1 Prevotella sp. C561
CCAGCCAAGTGGATCAAGACATCAAGGCGGTATGTGCTGAATAATCTATACCTGTAATTATGCTTACGCAGATGTTTTCCAGACTGATTTTGGATAGTGCCTACAACTTATGGGAATGATATTGTGTATTGCCTCAAGTCACATTGTGGGGTAAGGGGATATTGTAGGCAGAAGTGGGTGCTTCAAGTTCAAATTATCTGCAAATTCAGTAATGAGAGGACGTGTAAAACGCAATAAGAACCTTCAAGGGCTTAGTTGCGGATTTGAGGTTAAATAAAATATATGAGAACTGCTAATATCGAATTGAATACATTGTTCAATGCCGATGTCTTTGGCCTGAAAATGTACCAAGTTATTTTTTAATCATTACTAAGCTACTTTCTGATGACGAAATGGCCTGTTTTGACTTTATCTTAAAGCTGAATGTACAGCATCAGCAGACTCCTTCTTTTGAAAGGTATGCCCAGCGTGACTCTACGATGGCTCTCTCTGCGAAGTTCTTGATAGATAGGTGTGCCAAAGATAAGCGTGAGAAGGTGTTTATCTATTCCCATGCCATACACGTAAACCCTGTGTCTACCTATCCTGCCGTACCTTGCCAGCCTATGGGAAATTATCTGCGAAAGGCGTATGGCGACGACTATTGTCCCTTACTCCTCGTCACAGAAGGTGGCGATGCGATTGCGACAGATATAACATTCGGCATGAAGGACGCTGCAATAAACAAAGCACCAGCTAATAGTTTAGAGTATTGTCTTAACACTTCGACCGACGCTTCTGTCTATCTCCCCATGACTCCTGCTTTCAACCGACTGATACCGATACGCTTTAAGGGTGCCTATCATGTCTTACAAGAGTTCTTCCCCATCAATGTCTATCAACGGTTTAATGGTGTCTTCTTCGTGAAGCACGATGAAAAGAACAATGTCCATATTCATCAAACGAGCTTGGAAGATGGTAGTAAACTGGCTATAACGAACATGAAACAGCGAAAACAGCTCCTTAAAGAGATGGAGGACAGATTAAAAACCATGGAGAATAAGTAACTTGTCGTAGATAGCTTAATAAAAAGCCCTCCTCCCTGTTTGTATGGAGACACTTATGGATTACCACCCTTAGCAGCAAGGGTAAGGCTGCTACTCACCAACGTGGCCGGTGCGTTTGAGGACACCCCATGTCTGCAGCTCGCCCTTAATTGCTTTGAGATAACTCTTGAAGAGGACGTAATACATAATCCAACGATAGAAGAAACGTTGCGGGATAACCCATAGGAGTACCCATAACCGCTCGCCTTCAAAGATGTAAGCCATGATAGACACACTTGCGTCAATGAGAAGGAAGATGAGATAATAGAAGAATATCTGCAAGGCATTGCCAGAGAAGAGACCAATGAGCATCAGTACATCTGCCAATGGTGAGAAGGTTGGGATGATATACTGGAAGATAAGCATATTAGGCATAGCCCACAACCCGAAGCCCTTCTTCGATGGAGAGAAGAGTGAGGAGCGATGTTTCCAAAAGGCTTGCATCACTCCAAAGCACCAACGGATACGTTGCTTAACAAACTGGCGGAGTGTCTCAGGAGCTTCTGTCATTGCCACAGCATAGTTCTCGTTCTCGATGATGTAACCATGTTCGTTGATACTCATCGTCAGGTCGCAGTCTTCTGCTAAGGTGTCAGTGGTAAATCCTCCCACCTCTTCAATCACCTCTTTACGGAATGCACCGATAGCACCAGGTACAACGGTAATGGCATTGATGTTAGAGTAAGCCATGCGATCAAAGTTCTGACTGCTGGTGTATTCAATAGCTTGCCAGTAGGTAAGCATATTCCTTTGGTTACCCACCTTCACGTTTCCTGCCACTGCACCAATGCGTTTATCCTTGTCAGCAATGAAGTGCTTCATCAGTCTACTTACTGCATCCTGCTTCAGCTGAGTATCGGCATCAATACAAACCACATACTCTGAGCGACAAGCAGCGATACCATAATTCAGTGCCGAAGCCTTACCACCATTCTTCTTAGCGAGTACAGTAACCTTATCATCGGTATCGAAAGCCTCACGCACACGTTCGAGGGTATGGTCTTTACTACCATCATCGACGAAGTAGATATGTAGGTTCGGGTAGTCTTGTTGCTTGAGCGTAGTGATGGTGCGCACGATATTCACCTCTTCATTATAACCCGGTACGATGATAGAAACAGCTGGTGCCGTAGCAGCATCAATCGGTGCATAGTTGCGTCGGTTCTCTGCTCGCTTCTCTCTGAACGTCAACACGTACATGAACACGAGGCGCATCATACCCAAGACAAGGAAGACAAGGAAGAGAGCCGTGAGGAAGTCGGATACATGATAAATCATCTCTGCCAGCCAGAGGTTGGTTTGCATGGCATAGTAAGCCTTTCCCTTATTGATAGCAGGCATCAGGGTTTGCTTGTTCATCCCTAAGTATTGTTCCAAAGAGATGAACTGATAACCTTCATGTTGTAGGGTCTCAATGATACGAGGGAGGGCTTCTATCGTAGGTTTACGTGTGTCACCACCCGCATCATGGAGCAAGATGATATGTCCGTCTTCATGGTGCACACCATCAATGACACGTTGGTAAATCTGGTCAGCCGTTACGCCCTGTTGCCAGTCATTAGGGTCGATAGACTCACCCACAAAGAGGTAGTTGCGTCGACTTGCCACTATCATTGGCCATATCTCCTCATGGTCTGTCGGGTCGGCATCGGCATTGTATGGAGCACGGAACAGGATTGTACTATGTCCTGTGACGCTCTCTATCAACATTCTTGTCAACTTCAACTCGGCATAAGAGCGGTTGTCGGAGTTCTCAATCATGTTATGGTGGGTGAAGGTATGGTTGCCGATAGTGTGCCCAGCGTCATATACTTGCTTCACCAAAGGCAGGTTCTTTTCCATCTGCAGTCCCACCATGAAGAACGCAGCAGGGACATTATATTTCTTCAGCGTACTCAACACGGTAGGTGTCCAGCGGCTGTCTGGTCCGTCGTCGAAGGTGATAACGAGTTGTTTATCCTTACATTTACCAAGTCGTTGGATGGTATATGTTGACGGAAGGGAGTGATAATACTCCTCAGAGATAAGGCGGTTATCCTTATCTATTGTCACTGATATATTTCCAGGGTGCGGCTCCGTTGTTACTTCCAGCACCTCTCCAGATCCAACGAAATTAACATCATCGGTGCCGTTAAGCTGCATCAGCTTCTTAACAGACATCCTTGCCACATTCTCCCACGACATATCCTTACCGTAGAAGCGCCATATACGTTTGTCTTCAGTACCCAAACGCCACAGACCATAGCCTGCGAGATGATATTCAGCACCAAAGCGCATGATATTAAAGGTGGTCGCTGCATCAGTAAAGAACACCTGATGAATCTTTCCATCATCAGTGTTTTGATACGAGAAGTTAACGTTGTAGGTGTCATCATCGAACTTTACCTTTGCATCTGCGTCCAGTGCGGTAGCCATTGTTTGGTCGAATGATACCGTCGAAGCCGTTTCCCCATTAGGCCAGTCATATCCGTAAGTTGCCATACCGAGTACTATCTTGTCGTTCGGGACGTTCTTAGCCGCCCAGTCGGTAGCTTTCTCCACCCAACGTTGCGAACTGACAGCTCCTGGCTGACTCCCCATATTATGTTCATCGTAGGCCATGAGGAAAAGATAGTCATTATACTTAGCCAGTTCCTGCATGTTATAATCCTCGTTGAAAGGTGCAACAGCCTGTGTTACATAGAGTCCATTTGCATGGAAAACACGTGCGAAGTCTTTGACTAACTCAACGAGGAGGTCGTTGTCTTGTATGTCGAGTTCCTCTAAGTCAAGGTTGATACCTGCAAAACCATAATGTTTACATTTCTTGACCATCTCATTGATGAGTGCTGTACGCTTCTTCCTATCACGCATGATACGTCCGATACCTTCTGGATGGAAGTCGGAGTTGTAGTTATTCGTGAGCATTGGAAGGATAGGGATACCAGCCTTACGCATCAAGCGCAGCGCCTGCTTGTCAAGCCTATATTCCACCTTGTCGGTCTTAGGATTGATAAAGAACCACTCAGGCAACACCATATTCAGGTGTCGTATATTGTTCTTCAGAGAGATGTAAGCATGCTTATCCCAGTTAACATACCATGCCGAGCGCACACCAATCCGTGGATCGTCCCACTCCCGAAAGTATTTCTGCGTCAGACTGTCCGCCTTCCCCACAAATCGTTGCTTCTTGATGGTAGCTTTCGCATAGTTATTATGCATCTTCTTCTCCTTGAAGAAGTCACGAAACGACTTATAGAGTGTTGCCGTCTTGTTGTCCTTGGTATAAGGAGATGAGGCTGACACCGCATTTCGATAGTCGTGATGGAAAGGCATCTGTGGGCTACCCTCCAAGGCAAACATTGCTAAAAAAACGATTCCAAAGAGTGAGAGAATCGTAAGGACTACACGTAGGGTCCACTTAAAATAACTCCAACGCTGACGGGAGTCTGTCTGAAATACTTGCTTGCTCATTGTCTTGTCTGTTATCTGAAAGCAATTCTTACTGTTTATAAGAGAATGTCTTATAAACGTCCTTTGTATCTTTTACCATGCAAAAGTACAATAATTCTTATAAAAAGAAACATTTTGGGGGATAATTATTGGGTGGTGGCTGTTGGGTGTTGGGTGTTGGGTGTTGGGTGATGATGAATTGTTGTGATGGGCGATGAAGGGTGGGGGAGGATTTTAGCCTTTGGTTCTTTTGAATTATGAAGGGGGTGATGGTGCCATAGAAAAGGAGGAATTATTACAGCTTATATACGAGTTTTTTTTATAATTAAGTTGCTGTCACTTTTAACATTTCGTGTAACCCTACTGTGAGTGAATGGGTTAGACAAGGTTATAGCATGACAGATATGACAGGAAAGTTGGTTTTTGTTTTTTCGCCTGTCGATGGTTGCCTGTCCTACTTCAAGGGGTTTTATTGCTGCGAGGTGGTCTTTTCCTCTTTTGTTTCCTAATCTCTTCGGCCTTGCTCTGTCTGCTTTGTTTGTGGGGTAACGACGGTTGATTTGTTCCACCTTATATATTATAAGGAAATGAGGGGATATAATATAAGAAAACAAGAAAAAGTCTACTATAATTGCACATCGCCTTTGATGTAAATCAAGAATTAACTGATAGATTGTTATTTTTTGCTGTTTAATTTTGATGATATGTGTATTATTCCTACCTTTGCATTGTAATTCAAGAGCGACATAGCTGATTACAAGGTTTAGTCTTTTACAGGTATTGAAGATTGCTCAGGATTATTCATGTTAGAAAGAAGATTTGTTTAGGTTAGTAATAGATTTAGGTTTTTAGTTATATTTTAGGTAAAGATTGAGAAAAATCAGCGTCGGGAGACGATGGTAATTCGGAGATAACGGTAGAGCTGACGCTCTTCCGTTTTTTTGTGACTAAGTTAACGAGGGACAGGGTAACGATGTAAGTTAACAAGGTTGACGAGTAGACGGGTGAACAGGTTGCTTGGAATAGAAGACAAGGTAACAGATGAACAAGTTCGGGGAGTAACATGGCAAGTTGACAAGTTGACAGTTGACGGGTGAACAAGTTGTGTGTGAAAGAAGACAAGGTAACAGATGAACAAGTTCGGGGAGTAACATTGTAAGTTGACAAGTTGACAGTTGACGGGTGAACAAGTTGCTTGTGTTAGAAGACAAGGTAACAGATGAACAAGTTCGGGGAGTAACAGGGCAGGTTGACAAGTTGACGAGTAGACGGGTTAACAGGTTGCGTGTGAAGGAAGACAAGGTAACAGATGAACAAGTTCGGGGAGTAACAGAGAGGTAAAGATGGGATAGTAACATAAATAAGAATGTGATGATGATAAATATAAGGCTATTCTAATAATATAATAAGGCTATTCTAATAATATAATAAGGCTATTCTAATAATATAATAAGGCTATTCTAATAATATAGTAAGGCTATTCTAATAATATAATAAGGCTATTCTAATAATATAATAAGGTTATAGTGATAATACAAATAAGGTTATGCTGATAGTACAAAAAGGGCTATGGTGATAGTACAAATAAGGTTCTTCCGTTAAATGTGTGGACGCTTTTCGTAGTGCTTTAACGTAAGAGCCAAAGTTACTCATTAAACAAAAATATAGCTGAGACAGTCAACTATCTATCCTATTTTCATCCTCTTTCATTGAAAATCTTTTCGTTTTAAGACTTCGAAAATCTGCAGATAAGGGGTTGAAAAATCATTACATAAATTCAAGGAAAATACCTATAACTAACGACAAAAATACACACATGAAGCAGGTTTGCAATCAACAGGATATCAATTAGTTACTAAGTATAAAGTAAAAGGTGCTTAGTTGGACTTCAAAAGGGCGTTAGCAAGGGTCTTAAAGAGCATCTTCTGCAACCCAAAAGGGCGTCTTTTAGAAGCCAAAAGAGCATGTATTCAAAATTATGATGTGAAAAATTATAACAGAATAATAAGTTATTAGCCTAATTAGCCCAATTGGACTAAATAGTCTAATTAGGCTAATAGGAATAAATTGTTTATAGACGACAGATAGACATCACACCTAATTACATTTATCATATAGTTTACCCCTCCCTTATAAAGCAATCTTATTAGAGGTAGGCTTACCATGTATGTGGATTAATCTCATTCTATTAACAATCTACACATTTAACGGAAGAACCACAAATAAGGCTATGCTGATAATATCATAAGGATATGCTAAAGATACAATATGGCTATGTTGATAATGCAATAAGGCAATGCTGATAATATAAATAAGGTGTCAAGGAGAACGCAGGAGGGGGTTTAGAAGGACAAGAGAAGGATTGTGTTTGTTTATTAATAATTATTAAATCTTCCCCCTCTAAGGCAATAAAGCTCATTATCTACTTGAAATTTACTATCTTTGTGGCTGACATAAAAGCATAATCTATGATAAAAAAGATATTTACTCCTTTCCTTTTCACATTACTACTATCTGTTGGCTTCACCTCAACAGTACAGGCGCGCACAGCGATAGACCTGATTGACTTAGATGTTCAGACAATCTCTATCTCTGTCCTCGGCAACGTCTTGCATGTCGTTGGGGCCGAAGACGAACAGCTGTCAGTATATAATGTGACGGGAGTACGCGTGATGAGCGTGAAAGTTGACGGTGGCGATAAGCATTACACACTCAATTTCCCAAAGGGTTGTTATATTGTTAAGGTGGGCAACGTAGTACGTAAGGTCTCTATCCGATAAACGGCTGATACGTCCACACACGTTCTTATCCGACATCTGAAGCGCAGTGTCCTCCCTTGATGAAGATGAAGTGATTCGCTTGTTGGCGAGTCCTGAAGGAAGACGGAAGGTTTTCCCCATGATTGTTGACCAGTACGGTGAGCCGCTGTACTGGAAGATTCGTAGTATTGTACTTACTCATGACGATGCCGATGACGTGTTGCAAAACACGTTCTTAAAGGCTTGGAAGAATCTTCCTACATTCGAAGGACGGTCGAAACTGTCTACTTGGCTCTATCGTATCGCTATCAATGAGGCCCTCGATTTCCTACGTCGTCAGAAGGCTATGACGCTTGCCAGTGCTGATGCCGACCTGACTATTGCCAACCAGCTCATGGCTGATGACTACTTTGATGGCGATAGGTCGCAGGCTTTGTTACAGCAGGCTATAGCCATGCTCCCCGATGTTCAACGTACGGTGTTCACCCTTCGTTACTATGACGAGATGAAGTATTCGGAGATGAGCGAGCTCTTAGGGACGAGCGAGGGGTCGTTAAAGGCCTCCTATCATGTTGCTGTACAGAAGGTTACAGACTATCTGAAACGCAATGAGTAATATTCTCTCCTTAATGATTAAACCATTTCTTCTTTCTGTAGTCTAAGTTATATCAAAGAAAAAACTTTATGGAATCAACGAATCACTTACAAACGCAATATGGCAATAAACGTCCCTTCACGGTGCCTGACGGTTACTTCTCTGACCTGTCAACACGTGTGATGGAGCAGCTGTCGGCTGTGGAACAGAAGGAGACTACACACCCTACGACCGTTCGTCGTACCACCTTCCGTTATCTTCGTCCGTTGGCTGCTGCAGCCGTGACGGTGGGTATCGTACTGGTGGGCTTCCTCTCTTATCATGCCTTCGAGGGTCAGCAGGACGAGAGCGTATTGGCAGGACACAATGGGGCGAAGGCATCGACAGCACTATCGGCCACTTCAGAGGACGGATTCGACCAGGCTGCCGACTATTTCATGATTGACGAGTCGGATATGTATGCTTACATGGAAAACGATCAATAGAAAGGAGGATACCGATATGAGACTGAAAAGAATAATCCTTATGCTTTGTCTTATCCTCAACGCAGCCTTTGTCTGTGCACAAGGGCGCTTCGACCCGAACAAGGTAAGACTGGAGACGCATAAATTCATTACAAAAGAGGCTAATCTAAGTGCACAGGAAGCGTCGCGCTTCTTCCTCATCTATGATGAGATGCGTAGTAAACAACGAGTCTATTTCGACCGCCTTCGCACCCTTCATAACACCAAACCGAAGTCGGCACGAGAGGCAAGTGACATCATAACAAAGTCGGATATGCTCGAAATACAATTAAAGCATATAGAACAACGTTATCATGTAGAGATGCTAAAGGTGATACCTGCCGAGAAACTACTCCAAATATTAGAGGCCGAACGGCGCTTCCATCGACAGATGTTCAGGAAGATGGCTGGAGAAGGAAAGGGTCGACGGGAGAATCATTAAATAGGTTATAAGAAACAAGTAGATGTGATTTCAATGCCTTGACGGCCTGTGGTGGTGTGTAAATACCGCACCATCAGCTTCTTATGGAGCAGAGACAGGTAGCAAGGCTACTCTTTATAAATGCTAAAAAGACATGAGACAGTTTAATTCTCTAATGAGATTATTGATTGCCGCAGTGGTGTTCATCGGGCTTAGCTACGCTACATCCGCACAGGCACAGCCTAAGAAACGAGAGTTCCGTGGTGCGTGGATTCAGTGTGTCAACGGTCAGTTCCAAGGACTCGGCACACAGGAGATGCAGCGTACGTTACGTTATCAGTTAGACGAACTAAGGAAGGATGGGGTCAACGCCATCATCTTTCAGGTGCGTCCGGAGTGTGATGCCCTCTATGCGAGTAAGTATGAACCGTGGAGCAAGTTCCTCTCCGGCCGACAAGGTACACCTCCTTATCCTTACTGGGACCCGTTGCAATGGATGATCGACGAGTGCCACAAGCGGGGTATGGAGCTACATGCGTGGATCAATCCCTATCGTGCTAAGACGAAGAACACCAATCAGCTTGCTGTCAACCATGTAGCCATAACCCACCCCGACCGTGTCTTCTCTTACGATGGGCAGTATATCCTCAATCCGGCCCTACCTGAGAATCGCAATTACATCTGTACGGTGGTGGACGATATCGTGAGCCGTTACGATGTCGACGGACTCCATATTGACGATTACTTCTATCCCTATCCGGCTGCAGGACAGACCATTCCCGACCAGCAGAACTTCCAACGTGACAGACGAGGGTTTACGAATATCAATGATTGGAGACGTAATAATGTGGACCTCTTCGTCAAGCAGTTGGGTGAAACTATCCATCGTCGTAAGCCTTGGGTGAAGTTTGGTGTGTCGCCTTTCGGCATCTATCGCAACCAAAAGAGCGACCCACGCATTGGCAGTCGAACTAATGGTTTGCAGAACTATGACGACCTCTACGCCGATGTCCTTAAGTGGGTTAACAACGGATGGATAGACTACTGTGTGCCACAGCTCTATTGGGAGATTGGCAATAAGGCTGCCGACTATAAGGAGCTCATTGGCTGGTGGAACCGTAATGCGGCTAAGCGACCATTATATATAGGTGAGGATGTGCTGCGCACGGTGAAGTTTGCCGACCCACAGAACCCTAACTCTAATCAGCTACCAGCGAAACGTCGCTTGCATCAGCAGTCGGCTAACGTCAATGGTACTGTCCTTTGGTATGCGAAGTCGGTGGTCGATAACCCCGGTAACTACGGTACGCTCTTGCGCACAAACTACTGGCGTTATCCTGCTCTGCAGCCTTCTATGCCGTTCATCGACGATGATGCACCGTCAAAACCTAAGCGGGTGAAGGCTCGACATGAGGACGATGGCTATTACCTCACATGGAAGGCTCCGAGGGGTGAAGGCTGGAACGATGCTCCTTACCGATATGTTGTCTATTGTTTCCAACCGCATGAACCTATCAATCTCGACGACCCGTCGAAGATTGTCGCTATGCCTTACGAGAATAGACTGCGCCTCAACTATCAAGGTGGACAAACGAAATACGTCTTTGTTGTCACTGCCCTCGACCGCATGAGTAACGAGAGTAGCGGAAAGAAAAAGAAAGTGAAGCTGTAAGGCTTCACTTTTTTTGTGACAGGGTAGGGACAGGGTAAGGAGGATAAGGGGACAAGGTATGAGAAAGACAGGATAACAGATGAACAAGTTCTGGGAGTAACAGAGGGCTGAGAGAGGGACTGGGTATGTTTAAGACAGGGATAGGGTATGAGAAAGACAGGGTAACAGATGAACAGGTTTGATGAGTAACAGAGGGCTGAGATAGGACAGGGTATGTTTGAGACAGGAGTAGGGTATGAGAAAGACAGGGTAACGTGGCAAGTTGACAGGTGGACGAGTAGACGGGTAAACAAGCTGCTTGTAATAGGAGACAGGGTAACAGATGAACAAGTTCTGGGAGTAACAGAGGGTTGAGACAGGGATAGGGTATGGTTGAGACATGGTAACAGAGGAACAGAGAACACAGGGCTCATAGAAAGCGCTGGTCCTTCTGTCCCCTGCTGTTCAGGCCTACGAGGCACTGCCTCGTAGCTCTCCCTCCGTCCGTTTGGCATCCCTTCTCCTTCTTTCAGCAGGCCAAAAGGGGTAACCTCACATACTAACTACCAGTTGGCCCCTCCCCCTGAGGGTGTGTCAAAATTGATACATCCTCTTTTTATTCTTCCTTTACCTTGTCTACCACATAATTCATTATTTACTGTAGCTATGCTGCTAATTTCATATAAAATGATTTGTTGGGCTTTAAATAGACTATATAAACTTGTATAGAGCATCTGAAGGTGACTAAAAGTAGCTCCATAACGGCTTTTAGTTCCTTGAGATTGGTTCTTCTACACATTTTCCCTATGTTAAAGGCAATAGCAAAGAAGGCAAAGTCCATATTGACCTTGTCTTTTCCAAAATGCCTAAACCTCTTATAGGCTTTATTATATTTTGTTTGTCCAAAAACAGCTTCAGGTTCTATGCACCTTCGTCCTCGATGCTTGATGCCTTCTTCTGAGGTCAGTAGTTCCCGTGCCTTTTGTTTATAGTGCTGTAGTTGGTGGTTTACTTCTATAATTCTGTTTCCTCTTGCCTTAAAACATGAGCCTCTCAACGGACAACCATCACAGCGTTCTGCCTGATAACGTACGCTGTAAGTAACGAATCCATTAGAGGTTAGGGAACGCTTCATACCTATACGCTTCATATGCTGTCCCATAGGGCAGACGTAGAAATCCTGTTCCTTATTATAATAAAGGCTTGCGGGACTGAATGGGTTAGGTGTGTAGCGTGGGCGCT
>NZ_JH114165.1:11977-12946 GCF_000224595.1 Prevotella sp. C561
ACTTCTATAATTCTGTTTCCTCTTGCCTTAAAACATGAGCCTCTCAACGGACAACCATCACAGCGTTCTGCCTGATAACGTACGCTGTAAGTAACGAATCCATTAGAGGTTAGGGAACGCTTCATACCTATACGCTTCATATGCTGTCCCATAGGGCAGACGTAGAAATCCTGTTCCTTATTATAATAAAGGCTTGCGGGACTGAATGGGTTAGGTGTGTAGCGTGGGCGCTGCTCTTTATGGAAGTAGTTATACTTCACATAGGCTTCCATATTATGTATGTCCATGAACAGATAGTTCTCCTCGGAGCCATACCCTGAATCGGCTACGACAGTCTTGGCATAACGATGATAGCGTGATTTGAAAGACTCCAAGAAAGAAGGTAGTGTGAGTGTATCTGTACGATTGGCATAGAGTGCAAAGTCGGTGATGAACTGGTTCTCCGTTGCTATCTGCAGATTATATCCAGGCTTAGTCTGTCCGTTCCGCATAGCGTCCTCCTTCATGTGCATAAACGTGGCATCAGGATCGGTCTTGCTGTAGGAGTTTCTCTCTCCCATAACCTCAAGGTGTTGGTCATACTCCTGGAGTTTATTACGTTTCTTCTCAAGCTCTTTAAGCTGTTTTTTCTTGGTTCTAACAGCCTGCTTCTCTTCCTTTGTCTTAGGCTCAGGGGCTGATTCCAAAGACTTGTTCAATTCCTCGGATATTTCATCGAGCAGAGCTGCAGTAAACTCGACACCTTCTGTTTTAGCGGCATTGTCCTGCGCTATGACATCATCAACCTGAAGCAAGAGTGTGCGTATTTGTTCCTGCAACTTGGCGCGGTTCTTTTCCACGGTTCTCTTCCAAACGAAGGTATACTTGTTGGCTTTCGATTCTATCTTTGTGCCGTCAATATATTCAACGTCAAGACTTATCAAACCTTTGGCTGCAAGTATAATACAACCTAGTGTGAAGATATTGTTG
>NZ_JH114166.1:0-1206 GCF_000224595.1 Prevotella sp. C561
CGTTTCGTTCCGCTGCGCTTCATCTTCACTCGTGCGCTCGGTCAATCGTCGTTCCTCCTCATTTCCCTTTTCGCTGCGTTCGTTCCTCTCTCCGCTCATCCGGCGCACATCTAACCGCTGTCGCTTTTCGGTGCTGTCGCTATGGGGAGACCCCTATACCCCCATGACGCAACAGAGTTGCGATTTTCTAAGCCTAACGGCAAAAAAAAGAACCGTACTTTTGTCCTCTCGAAAGAATTGTATATCTTTGCGGAGAGAACTTACAAAAGTAAAGTTCTTAGCACACTAAGAACTTTGTACGACTATCGTCTAAAGTTCGTGTGCTCTCCGAGGGCGGGGGCAAGCCCCTGCGACCCCATTCCAACCACCCTTAGCAAACCAAAACAAGAAAACAATATGGCACAAACATCAGCCAATTTCCAATCTGTCAAGGCAGGAAGTGAGCAACACAACAAGAGAGAAAAAGAACTCGATTACGTTCATAAGGAACTTTCCCATAACAACGAGTATTGGGAAAGCTGCACCCAGGAGCAGCGTATGAAAGAACTCAAAAAACTTGTAAAGGAGAAATCGGGGAGAAAGATGCAGAAGAATGCAAGCCCGATTTGGGAAGCTGTGGTTGTCATAGACGAAAACACGACCATGGACAAACTTCATAAACTCGCAGATGAGTTGCATCAGAAGTTTGGCATGAATTGTTTTCAAATTGCAATTCATAGGGACGAGGGCTACAAGATGAGCAAAGACAAAATCAAACTAAATCTTCATGCTCATATGGTATTCGATTGGATAGACCACGGAACAGGTAGGGCAATGCACTACAACCGAACACACATGGCGCAGATCCAAACGATTGTGGCAAACACCCTCGACATGGAGCGAGGACAAAGCAGCGACAAGAAACACAAAACACCGCAGCAATATAAGGCGGAAAAAGAAGCAGAGGAAGCCATGAAAAGAAAGCAAGTAGCGGAAGAACAAGCAAGAAAAGCCGAAGCCAATGTAGTGGAGAAAAAGCAGGAACAAAAAGAACTTGAGGACAAAAATACTACATTGCGAAAAGAAATGCACACTATGTGGATGAAAAACCTTGAACTTAGCGGCCAACGCAGCAACCTTGCAATATCAGTGTATGACCAGAAGAAAGAACTTGAAAAAATCAATTTAAGCCTCTTTCAGGCTCAAAATGACCTTAACTCTACAAAC
>NZ_JH114166.1:2440-5014 GCF_000224595.1 Prevotella sp. C561
TCTTTCATACGCTGCTCCTGGGTGCAGCTTTCCCAATACTCGTTGTTATGGGAAAGTTCCTTATGAACGTAATCGAGTTCTTTTTCTCTCTTGTTGTGTTGCTCACTTCCTGCCTTGACAGATTGGAAATTGGCTGATGTTTGTGCCATATTGTTTTCTTGTTTTGGTTTGCTAAGGGTGGTTGGAATGGGGTCGCAGGGGCTTGCCCCCGCCCTCGGAGAGCACACGAACTTTAGACGATAGTCGTACAAAGTTCTTAGTGTGCTAAGAACTTTACTTTTGTAAGTTCTCTCCGCAAAGATATACAATTCTTTCGAGAGGACAAAAGTACGGTTCTTTTTTTGCCGTTAGGCTTAGAAAATCGCAACTCTGTTGCGTCATGGGGGTATAGGGGTCTCCCCATAGCGACAGCACCGAAAAGCGACAGCGGTTAGATGTGCGCCGGATGAGCGGAGAGAGGAACGAACGCAGCGAAAAGGGAAATGAGGAGGAACGACGATTGACCGAGCGCACGAGTGAAGATGAAGCGCAGCGGAACGAAACGACCCCATATAAGACAAAATTGCACCTAGTGCAAGAAGTCTTGTATGTGGTGCAAATGTTTGCACTCTAGTGTATAAGTTATTTTAGGCTTGAATAGTTGTAGCAGAGCACACGAGATGGAAAAACGCTGGTTTATGGATTGAAAAAGGCAGGTTGTGGGAGTATTACAGAGAGAATAATCCAAAGACCAGCACTAAGTTAATACACGAATATTATAAGACCCACAAGAAGTTTGGAGATTAAAAAGAAGAAATACTAGAATTTTGAAACTAGCTCAAAATTCTAGTATATCTTTATAACCCCTAGCATAATTTATACTTTAGAGTGTAAAAAGCTGTTCTTATTTTCTATAAATAGAATCTAAAGATAACTCTATATTAGATATGTTTTTATCATATTGTTTTATTGCTACTAATGAATCATTTTCAAATGTAAGTATAGTTGTTATAATAAATCCTTGATTTAATACTCTTGCAGGTTCCTTGTAGTATAAAATATCTATCTTTTTATCCTTATTAATATAAGAATCAGAACGGAAAGGTTTCCCACAAATATTTATAACACTAATTTTATTAGTGCTTAGATGTATTTTATCTATCGGAAATAGAGAATGTGTTTGAATAGCACATGAAGTGAATAGTGTAAGTATTATAAGTGTTGAAAAGATACTAGGTTTCATCTTAGTTTATTTTTATTACTTTATTTGATTCTAACATGTCTTTAGATATTTTAACAGTTCTCTTTCCAGAGGTGCTGTTATTTGTTGGAGTTAAATCAAGAACTGCTTCTGTTTGTTCTACATCTACACCTTTCCATCTTCCTTTTATTTTTATTTTTCGCCCTGATACCATTCCTACACATGTTGCAATATACTCTACATCCATATTGTATTTATATAACGTTACTCTCATGATTCCTATATAATTAGCTGGAATTATTATAGGATAATCCCTATTAATAGTAATAGTGTGCTCCTCGCTTTTTCCGTATGTAAATTCTTTACTACTAGATAAAGTTGTAGATATTTTCCCATCTGCTATTATCGGAATCTTTACAGAAAAGTCTGTTTTTATACTGAGACTATAGGATGTTTTCTTTGTGAAACTAGAAGTTTCTTTATATGTTTTAGATATAGAGAATGTGTGTTTCTGTTCAATAGGACTATTATTTACAAATCGGTCAGAATATACAAGTTCTGGTTCTTGAGTTAATGTAGCTGTGTTATCTATATTGAATGTTATACTCTCGATTTTAAATTCCTCTACTGGAATTATTTGAAATTCTTGTTTTGGAGAATTATTGTATTTAGAAAATAAAACTTTATTTCCATCTGCTGTTATGGCATTATAATAAACATCAGTATTTCCCCATCCTCCATAATTATTTCCGAGCATTGGAAAATCAGTGTTCTCTATTATATACGAATCTCTAGAATATTTTCCACGTTTAATATCCCAAGATGCTCCAAAAAGTTGTTCTTTTGGAGCATGACCAGCATATAATATGCTAACTTCAGGCTTATTTTTATATGTTCCAATTCTAATAAGAGTATTTGTCTTCTTTGAATAGATCAGATATGGAATTCCTGCTGTAGCAGGAAGTATTTTTATATAAAATTGTTGATCTAGCGATTTATCCTTAAATTTTTCTATAGTTACTTCTTTTCCCTTATTTGTTACACTTAAAAAGCGTCTTTCGTCAGAATTTCCTTGAACTTGTAGGTATATAGGTATCTCATCAAGTTGTTCTAGTTCTTCGGATAAATCATAATCATAATAATTAGCTCTTGTTTTTAGGTGTTTGATATTTTTATGGGTGCCTTTAATCGGTAATATAGTACTATCTTGAAGAGCTATAACATTATGACTAGTTGTAGTTAACTCCTTTAATTCTTTACTATATTCATCATTAGAACATCCTTCAAAAAAGGATATTATACAGATTGTAAAAAGGGAAAGTAATATTTTCTGTTTCATATTGAATAGGGATTAAAAGATTAATAGCTGTAAATTTAATGATATTTTTTTAANA
>NZ_JH114166.1:5193-9241 GCF_000224595.1 Prevotella sp. C561
AACTTCAGGCTTATTTTTATATGTTCCAATTCTAATAAGAGTATTTGTCTTCTTTGAATAGATCAGATATGGAATTCCTGCTGTAGCAGGAAGTATTTTTATATAAAATTGTTGATCTAGCGATTTATCCTTAAATTTTTCTATAGTTACTTCTTTTCCCTTATTTGTTACACTTAAAAAAGCGTCTTTCGTCAGAATTTCCTTGAACTTGTAGGTATATAGGTATCTCATCAAGTTGTTCTAGTTCTTCGGATAAATCATAATCATAATAATTAGCTCTTGTTTTTAGGTGTTTGATATTTTTATGGGTGCCTTTAATCGGTAATATAGTACTATCTTGAAGAGCTATAACATTATGACTAGTTGTAGTTAACTCCTTTAATTCTTTACTATATTCATCATTAGAACATCCTTCAAAAAAGGATATTATACAGATTGTAAAAAGGGAAAGTAATATTTTCTGTTTCATATTGAATAGGGATTAAAAGATTAATAGCTGTAAATTTAATGATATTTTTTTAATATAAAATCAAAATAGTTATTTTTTTCTGCTTTTAATGCGTTAATAATCCAGCCAAGAAGATTCTCTGGCTTTATTTGAAAGTTTGTAGGTCATGTATACACAAGCGAGCAAAGGCAGTAGCTGAAAAACTTACCCGAGAATATAAATTAAAGACCGCTGACGAGCTCGGAAAGAATAAACGGACAATTATAAGGGGGAAAAGCCTTAAAAGCGCTCAAATCGCTTAGAAATATTGATTTTGCGAAAATACATATTATACTTTGAATAACACAAAAAAAATAAATATTATTTTGATGATAATTTGTATTGGATATTCTACAGCTTAATCCAGTAATAGATTTTTATCTTATACTAAAGTCTTCACGAAGTATTTTCAAGATGCTATTTTTTACGTGGGTAGGTGTCATCTTCCCAAGGTTGATTTGGTCCTCATAGAAGCCTATACGCTCGTAAACCTCGTGCAGCTTTGCAGCGTTCAAAATGTTCTCCATTGCGGTTGCTGGTCGGTTGTCCGTAGGAAAGTCAAGAGCCTTTTTAATACGCTCATAAACAAAATTATACTCCACCACGTTAGTACCTGTTATCTCTTTCTTCTTAACAGGTTTGATATAAAGCAGCAGTGTGTCTGCCTTTGGCTTCCTGCCTTTTTTGGGATTACGGCACTTAAATTCATAGTCAAAGTGAACGTCCGAGGAACTTGCGTTTATTTCTTTCTTTGCCACCTCGAGAATTTTTTCTTTAATATGCGTGTTTGTGTATGATTTCCCGACTTTCATATCCTTGCGAAATTGCTCAATCGGGTATTCGTAAATTGTCCTGTCTCTCTGTGAGCAGATAATCTTATAAATCCGCTTTGTGTACTTTCCACGCAGGGTTAAAGCTGTAACTTTGTTAAACAACGTACCTCCTACACCTGTGCCGTAATATATCAAGAAAGGCACTGCCCAAATGTTGAAGTTCAAATCCACTCGGTTTGTCCCTTTGTTGTCGTGAATGGTTGAAATTATAGTGCCGTAGGTTTCTATCTCCTTTTTGGTCGTTGGGTGCTGCCACCGAAATTCAAAAGGTTTCTTTATCAAGTCCCTTGCAGCTGCAATCACTTTCGCTTTGTTATTCTCTCCTCCTGCATCATCGCAATTGATAGTAACAAAGGGCTGGTTGAATATATCACGCTGAAAGTCTATCTTTCTTTGCATATGCTTTTGCAGGGCATCTGCAATACAGGTTAAAATGTTCTCCTGTATTGGGCTGATGTCGTATTGCCCGAAAGTCACGTTGTTAGGCTGGAGCGTCATAATCTCCTTTTCGGTCAGCTGCCTGTTTTCCTCATTCTTTCCCATAGCTTTATTATCTTAGTTCAACCTTGAAAGCCTTAATCTCGCACTTGTCGAGCATTCTCTGCAATCCGTAGAAATCCCAATCCGTACCCTTTGGGAGTACTTCCCTCGTTCCGTCATTGTTCGTTAGAGTAACTTTGTACATGTCCATATCATTTTGGTTTTGAATTATGGTGCAAAGATAATAAATAAAAAGACACAATCAAAAATAATTGGTGTTTTTTTATATATAAATTTAGTAAATTTGTGTCTTTTGTTTTAGTAAATTCGTGTCTTTTCCTATCCATATTTTAGTAAATTCGTGTCTTTTCCCCTCTCGGAATGCCTGTAAATACAGGGGTTGTAGGCTTTCTTACAAGAATATCTCTACAATAAGAATAAACAATAAGGGAAAATTTTTAGTCGGGTGGTAGCCCGATTAAAAATTAGGCGTTGTTAGAAGTGAATAAAATGGGAAAGAATGAAAGGACCCCCTTGGGGGGAGGGGGTACTACAAAGATATAACGTTTTATGGGCTGTAAAGATTTTTTACTTTTTGGTATTATTCTACCATTTTTTGGCAAAATAATACCATTGAAAATTATTTTTTGAAGAGTTCAGAATGGCTTCCAATACGCACTAACTTGATGAGAGGTTTTTCCTTGTCAATCCAAATGAGAAGAAAATCTTCCTGCACATGACATTCAAGAAAACCCTTGTAATTTCCGAAAAGTGGGTGTGGCTTGTAGTCCTTTGGAACTACTCCTGTTTCCTCCAGGCAATCAAGAACCTTTTGCAAGTCGTCTAACTTTCCTTGGTCGTACTTGTATCTCTTGAGGTCTTTCTTGAATTGCCCTGTAGGTTTGATTTCAAACTTTGCCATACTATTACAAAGATTTCACGAAGTCCTTAAAGTTAGCCATGTCAAGGGTTTCAAGTTCCTTTCCTGACAGAGCTTCATTCATGGCTGCGATGGTGGTTTCGTTGGGTTCGTGATAGACGAGCTGCAAGAGTGCGCTTTCAACGTAGTTGTTCAGGCTCCTATTGCTTGCCTTGGCACGTTCTTTCAGTGCTTCGAGCAAGTCTTGTGGTAATCTGAAAGATGCTGGTTTTCTAATTGTTGTTGTATTCATGTCTTCTATTTGTATTTGTTTGTATTGCAAAAGTAATACAAAGTATTTGAAAAGCAAGGAAATAAATGTTTTTCTTTAGTAGCGTAGTCCTTGCCCCCTGTCTATCGTTCTTACCTGTTCCCCTCGAGCAATCGCCCTTAAATCACGTTCCCAAATTGCGCAGCCTGCATAATTCCCATGCTTCACTTCTGCCTTTTCCTCGGCAGCTTCAAGAAGATAATCGGCTCGTTCTTCTCGTCTGCTTTTGCCCAGAGCGGTGTCGATGGTCAGGACATCAGAACTGCTGAAGGCTCTCCGTTTCATATCCGTGATGCAGTCGGAGATGCAATCGACAGCTTTTCCTATGATGCTCTCAATGCGTCTGTACCTGGTTTCAATCTCGTTTTTGATTTTCTCACATTCTTCTGCTGCAGCTCGGAGTGGGGTTGCTCCCCATAGGCTGTTTTCTACGTCTGCACCATTGAAAGCCCTGCTAATCCTGTTGTCAAAGGACTTCGCCAACGTAATACCCTCCTCTATTTGCTTTAATTGGTCGTTTTTTTGCGATATGAGCCGCTTTTGGTCTTTCAGCGTGCTGTTTGTAGAGTTAAGGTCATTTTGAGCCTGAAAGAGGCTTAAATTGATTTTTTCAAGTTCTTTCTTCTGGTCATACACTGATATTGCAAGGTTGCTGCGTTGGCCGCTAAGTTCAAGGTTTTTCATCCACATAGTGTGCATTTCTTTTCGCAATGTAGTATTTTTGTCCTCAAGTTCTTTTTGTTCCTGCTTTTTCTCCACTACATTGGCTTCGGCTTTTCTTGCTTGTTCTTCCGCTACTTGCTTTCTTTTCATGGCTTCCTCTGCTTCTTTTTCCGCCTTATATTGCTGCGGTGTTTTGTGTTTCTTGTCGCTGCTTTGTCCTCGCTCCATGTCGAGGGTGTTTGCCACAATCGTTTGGATCTGCGCCATGTGTGTTCGGTTGTAGTGCATTGCCCTACCTGTTCCGTGGTCTATCCAATCGAATACCATATGAGCATGAAGATTTAGTTTGATTTTGTCTTTGCTCATCTTGTAGCCCTCGTCCCTATGAATTGCAA
>NZ_JH114167.1:0-8878 GCF_000224595.1 Prevotella sp. C561
ATGCAACTGCCATCATGTTGCTCTGTGACGGTGGAGGTTCCAACAGCAGTTCCAGCAGGCTTTTCAAGCAAGAGCTGATCAAACTTTCCGAAGACCTCCATATTGACATAATAGTGGCGCACTATCCCCCGTACACGTCGAAGTGGAACCCCATTGAACACAGGCTTTTCTCTCAAATCACCAGAGTATGGAGTGGTATTTCCTTCGAGAGCGTTGAGCAGGCATGCGAACTTGCCGCAGAGGCCAGAACGAAATCCGGCCTTTGTGTCTTCACCAACATCAACAGAAAGAAGTACGACACTTCTCGTTGTGTGGATAGCAATTATGATGATGTCTGTCAACGGCATATTACCTTTGATGAAGAGCTACCGAAATGGAACTACAAGGTTTCATGGAGAGACAAAAAATACCAAGTTATTTTTTAAACGTTACTAAACAGCTTTTGACTACCATAAAGTCTGGTCTGAGAATGCAGAAAATGTCCTTGATTACTCATAGAGTAAATGAATTGTTCAGAATATGAATCATAAAGAACCTGATTTTCGAGGTATGGAGATGAGTTGTATTGAAGATACGTTGATAAGCTTAGATAAGTTTTATGTTTAATAAAATTCAAAGCAAGTTGGTTGGTATAAGCCTGATACGGCTTTAGATTTGGATTGCCAACACGTACTTCATACTCTGAGATGGGTTGTTTTACATTGGAAAGAAGAGCAAGTTCTGGCTCATTGGGATTGATGCCTAAATAGTACTGGAGCGACCATTCTTTCGAGAAAGCATATCGAAGACTTAGTTTAGGACGAAAATACGTATAATGTCTATGCAAATTATCGTTCTTCAATTTGTAGAAGGCAAAGCCTGCTCCTATAGTATAAGAGAAGTTCCTTAGTCTTCCGGAGAATTCGGAATAATTGTAAGTGTTGAAAAAATCAAGCGAAGATGGATTCCCTAAGTGGTCTATTGTATAGTCATTTCGGGTGGAAGAAAGTTCGTTCCGAGAGCCGATTACCAAGCTGTATTGCTTGGATAATGGTAGTTGGTACTTGATTTCCCCTATTAACGAACGGTGCTGCCCTGTGGCAAAGTACGTGCTTTCGTAATTGTTATAACCTGATTGGTTATATTTTTTGTAATATTTTTGCTGATAGTCCGTATGAATATAAGTCGCCCTTAAATCTGCAACTATTTCTGAACCATTGCTAAAACCATTAGAAAAATAAACATCTAAGGCGGCATTCCGAACTTTATCTTTTTTGCTCGAGTAATCATCGTAGAAAGATTGACCGGCTATAGAAGACGTAGATACGGCTGTAGCAGGATAGGAGCGGTTCAAATCAAAGAACGTCTTGATACTTAAGAAACGATTTTCTTTAAAAGAATGGGTAAAATCAAACTGCAAGGCAGGGTTGAGCAATCGTTGTTTTGAGGAGCTTCCTATGCTCTTGAAAGCTAATAGACGGGTTGGATAATGCAATTGCTTGTCTATATAGCTGTATATTCCGTTGGCATAATTGTACGAATCAGATAATTTTAATGAGAAATGATCGTGAGAGAAATTTAGGTTAAAGTAGGCATATTGTGAGCCGATGAGCGCAGAGAGAGATTGTGAAACGCGTCCTCCAATTTGCCAGTTCGACATGTTTTTTCTTGTTTTTATCAAAACAACTGCTGCTACACCATCGCCATAAATAACTCCCGGATTAGTTATATATTCAATATTGGCTATGTCTTGGGGTTGAATTGCGATTAAATCGGTCTGCGAAGCGATTACACCGTTGATACGAATCTGCACGCTCCCGTTCTTTAGGGACATAAAAGAATGATTAACAATGTCAAACTTTAAGTCGGGCAAGTTCAACAATCGCATAACATCCAATGCGTCCTGACTACTTTGACGTATTTTCTCATTAGGGAAAAATGTTAGTCTATCCACGCCTTGTCTCACATTTTCAGCAGCCACTACCACTTCATCTAATTGATAAGAGGCAGGTTCCATCAATACATCGTTCAGTTTGTAGTCTTTACTTAATCCTATAACAGCAGACTGAAGATTATTGAAGCCAAGCGAAGAAAACTCTAAAAGATAGTCACCCGACCGTAAATGCCGAAAACAAAATTCTCCTTTCTTATCTGTGTGTATGACGGATACCAAACTGTCTTTTTGGCAAAGCCTTATATTAACGCCTGGCATTATTTCTTTATTTTCAGCATTGAGCACTTTCCCTGATATTGTAATATTCTGGGAGAAAATATATAAAGGAAAAAGTACAACCAATAGTAGAAAAAGAATCCTTTTATTCAGTTTCCTACAATTTGTCACTATAAACTCAGAAGTTTTATATTCCTTAAGAGTTAATTCTATTTTATTTAAAAATACCGTAACTTTCATTTAACTATGGATTTTGTAAAATTAGTTCGCTCATATATAATATCCTATTTTGTAAAGTTTTCCCTTGTCATTACTGGAATACAAGAACCTTTAATATCGTAAAAGTATTTACGGATCTAGATAGTATGCGCTATCTTGCTTTGCAGCTTGATGTGCTGTAGATTCTTCCACTACATAAGTTTCATTGCTACCACCCAAAACTGATTGAAGTTCATTAGTTTCAATCAATGACTGAATGGAAGAATTAATTTCAGCATTCATCTTTGATAAAGTCATCTTTTTCATAAATAAACTAGATAAAGTTATAATCTACTCGTATAGCTTTTCGGTTTCCGCTCCTTTTTACAGTATGGTCTGCTAGATAATTATACTAAAATGGTATTTTCCTTTTCTTGTCGCAAATATACAAATATATATTGTTTATAACAAGAAAATAGTTATTTTATTTTTAAAAATTTGTATTTCCTTCGTATTTTCATTGTATTTGCTATATTATACTATATATAACTCGTTGGCGGGATTAAATTAAAGGATAATTTAATATGCAAGAAAAGCTGCATATAAAAGATGTTTTGTAACTTAGTAATAACCGACACACTAAGTTCAATAATCCGTATGCACAACTTATATGCGAATTTCGTAAAAACTCTTGATATATGCAAGTTTTTTCAAAAGACTTGGTAAATTCAGCCTTAATTCCGCCAACGGGTCAGGGTATGTTTGAAGGTGCAGTATCCGATAACTTCGACGAGCGTATCGAACAAAAGATCTTCCATGCGGAGATAGTGGTGGATAGTACCAATGTCTCTGCTGAAATGAAAGCATATCAGCCTATACCTATGATAGTGGACTTCAAAAATGAAGTTAGCTCTGATAATCTCAAAGAAACTATCGAAACCAATTATAAATTTGTGAAAGAGGAAATTTTAGATTTGGTTGCTTCTAAAATGGTGAGAATAAAGAACGATCCGAGTCTCTGTCATTTAATAAAGGAATAAGAAATAATGATTTGTTAACTTAATAACGTTAAGACCTTTTTTTGCTCATATTATAAATATAAAATAGTACAAATATTATATTTCATATTATAAATTTTATTATTTAATTTTTAGAATGCCGTAACTTCTATAAGTTTATCTTTGGTTCTATTGATTGAAATTTCTAACACTGTTTTCTTCAACTTCCTTGGTATATGCTCGCTCTATAGGATCTTTACCATCTAACTTTTCAAAGATCTCTCTAAGTTTTGTCACATGCTTACGGTCTCGTCTTAGGCGCTTATCAAGCATTGTAGCAACATCATAACCTCCATTTATAAGTTTCTTTACTGGTGCTATATAACCAAAATCTTTCAAATCTCTCCTTGGCATGTTACTTGAAATTTGGTCAACATTAACCCTATATTTCCCCCATACTACTACTTCGTTAAGAGTATTTTCTGATGGATATAGGAACATTGTGTCGCGTGGTACTTCATTTTGGTAGAGAGTTTCTAGTAAATAACCATTAGATCTAAAACTCACAACATTAAATGTCTTTGGTAAAATTATTTCTCCTAAATAAGATGTTCTTCCAACTAATATTCTATCAGCCTTTACTTCCACATCTTTTATTGGGAATCTAGTAACAGCATCACAAATTAATATTTTCTGAGCATTTACTTCTGATGAGAAGGAGCAAATCAAACATAATATCAATGTGAAGATTCTGACCTTGTTGAATAAAGTATTCTTAGTCTGATTTGAAAGAGCAGGAATATAAGCCTTTGGTGGAGGAAACTTATATGATGTTAACTTATCCTTTACCATAATCCTCAATTTTTTATAAACTCCTAAATTATGATCTTTGCAGATTTCTCACTTCTATGATTACTTACGGAACCTAGACGTATTAATTACCTCACTATTCTTAGCTTTATATCCTCCAAACTTGACTGTCAAGGAAACTCCAAATTCACGATAGCAGCTAAAGTTCATCTTCATATACTGTCCTTTGAAATTAATACGGGGATTGACGGAAGAAGTCTTGAACAAGTCATTACAGAAAATATGCAGTATAGCTTGTTTTTTCCAAAATTGCCAGCGAAGGCCAATATCTAAGTTACCAGATCCAGGTAAATCATAAATAGCCTGATGAGCTTTGCTACGTATCATCCCATCAACTGTCAGCGACAAATTGGACTTGGTATTTAGTGTGATAACATTGCTCACCTGTGCCATTCCATATAATATGGCTCTATTAAATGGTAAATCATAAAAGTCATCGCATTTCTCATGCATCCAAAGCCCAGTTAATGTTAATCGGGAGTCTAACCATGAACCGAACTTATGAGGAATAACAGCCTGCAAGAAGGCTTGATGCTGGTAATTAAGATTTACATACTTAAAAGTTGTAACCAAACGGTTTGGACGCTGATATGGTGTCTGTATGAAATAATCGTCAACATAGTTGAACCCTGCCACAAAATGATACTTGTTTTTCAGTACCCATACTATATTTGTTTGGTATGATTTAGCAGGTTTAAGATATGGGTTACCCGTAATCTCATCATATCCACCATTACTATATACTGTAAAATTATTCATTGTCCAATATTCTGGATAAGTTCGGTCGGTTGAGAAACTTAGTATCCATATATTGCTAGGATTGTGAACATATGTCAGGTTCAGTGTGGGATATATATTCCATTGATGCCATTGCGGTGAATGATAATATTCCGCTGCTAAAGAAGCGTCTAAGATAAATTTGTTATTCCAATTCTTCCCTACTCCAATATAAGTGTTGGCTATATCTTCTCTTTGGCGTATGTAGTTGATTACAGATAGGTTTTGATAAAACTGTAAACTATGGTTAAGAGACTGTTTATACCAAACTCCATAATTCAAGTTCCAATTATATTTTAATTGATGTTCCTGAGATAAGTAATAACGCCAAACATTTACACGCTGGTCATTATCGACGAGGAAATTAAGATTCCCAGTAGGTGTAACACTTTGCAGATCTTGTTTCTCGGGATCATGATAATAGGTAGTTTCAATACCTGCTTTTAAACCAAATGGAGCCTGATAGTCTAACTTGATATTGTGTAGCCATGTACGGCGTGTTGATAAGGTTCTACCAACGATGTCACCAGTATAGTTACCATAGATATCACGATTACTGTAATTTGTCAGATATGACAGTGACAGGTTATGATTTTTTGCAAATTCATATTCAGTGCTTATGCGATAGTCGTGCCCAAATTGCTTGACAAGTTGTGCTTGCTTATCTTTTATCTCATAGATTGTTCCATTATTGAGGCTGTGCCGAGAATCTTCATCAGTAATCTTAAAAACTCTGCCATGACTATGTAGATACATTGCATCCATTGTAAACTTCCCTGTGTGGTAAAGAAAGGATGCACGCTCACCGAACATAGCATGATGTGTCTGATTATAGGCTACATTAAATTCACCTTGCAAAGGCACTTCTGATTGGGCACCATTTTTTAATTGTATGTTAATTAGGGCGCCGCGAATCTGCGACTTTGCTGGAGCAGAATACATTACATCAGCCCTTTCAAGTCGACTGGCAGGCATACTCCTCAATAGCTGAGTTATCTGGTCTGAAGTCAAAGACATAACTTTCCCATTCAAAGCTATAGTCACATTTCTATTTGCCAACTGGTATTTGCCGTCTTTCTCAGTAATTCCTGGAAGTTCTTTGATTGCATCAAATACATTATCCACACCTTTCTTCTCAATTATGCGAGGCAAATCATAAGTTATAGCACTTCCATGAACCACTGCCAATGGGTGCTCACCTTTTATCATTACTTCAGGAAGCTGCCTGATAAGACTATCAGCCCCCAGCGAATCTACTACGTTTTGTGCAGAAACTGATTGACAATATATAAATATTACCGAAGATACAAATATGATTACACCCTTTCTCATCTTCACTTTACCATTTACATACTTTGCTAAAATATCTATAAGATGGTGTATCGTAAAAGGTACACCATCTTACACTATTTAACAAATGGTTATTACTAAAATCTTATACCCTTTTTTACTCCAATATCACCAACATCTCTGATAGTAGGTTGAGCATAAAGAACAGCATCACTTTCGGATTCATTAAGTCCACCGTTAGTCATCTCATCAAGATAATCCAACGAAGAATCACTAATAATGTTCATTTTATAAAATATTTAAAGTGTTAATAATTGAGATACATTCTTTTGATTCGTAGGCATAAAACGGACCTAATATTGCAATCTCATCATTTAACACTTTTTTTGTTAAATAAATACTTTAATAATATTTTTTCTAATAATATATTCCAATATATAACCTGTGCCTCAAAGCCTGAATCTAATAAAGTTTGCTTCAATACGGTCATAGAAGGAGATGGTAAATATGGTTTAGCTGGTGGCAGCCAACATAATGTTATTCTTGCTTTTTTCATCAATATCAATTTAAAATTTGTCTTTTAAATTAAAAGTACAGACCTGTTTCGTAGTTTTATGCGATGAATGTTTATTTACGAGTTCTATTATACACTTTCTAATCTTCATTTATCGAATGCTCCCAGCATTCTGATATCATGGATTATATAGGGTAATATATGTTTTTAACCTCGTAATCAATAACTACTTGCTTAACTTTATCCTTCCCATATAGCTCTTGATAAATGAGGGTCGGGTCATATCTGAAAATACCTTCTTTATTGTAAAAATCACCATGATAAAACTCCTTTCTTGTCAGAATAAAAGATATTCTTTGCTCTCTTCCTGCATTATTTCTTTCTTTGAAGAAATAATTGGGAGGGGATTGTTCATAGGAAAACATCAAATACTTAGGGTTATTCTCATTAGTTTTTCCAAAATATTTATCATACCAAATTTCAACATGACGAGGCTCTGTACCAAAATGTATTTTGTCTCCCTTTTGCATCTCAGAAAATATGTTTCTTTTGTTAAGATCATTTAAGATACTATCCTTCACATCATAAGAGCAAATGATATGAGAAACAACATTTCTTATTTCCCAACTCTCACATCCTTCGCTCAGGACTCTGATTATAATTTTATAGCTTTTATCGTTAGCATTCACTAAAATTTGAGTATAACCCACATGTTGAGGGATAATGTAATGAAATCCATCGCCTTTTCTTTCAATGGTTAAAACACTATTATCTTTCACATGTATTTGTGATTCATCCAACTTTGATTTACCAATAATGTGCTCAATAGTTGTTACCTGTCCTATCGAATCAACAGAATATTGGACATTAAAAATATTACTCTCGGGTTCACTATCTTCGCTGCATGAAATTAACGATAATATAGCCAAGAATCCTGTAATTAATATACTTGTCAACGGAAGGTTTGCTCTTAATATTGAGCAAAGGTTCCTAATGATTAATATTTTATTCATTCGCATTGTTTTTTATTTAGTTTATTATTTGCTACATAGAGGCTACATAAACAATTATTTTAGGTAGACTAGCCTTTAATTACTTATATTATACCATCTTTACTACTTTAATGGAAGGCAATGACTATTTTTCAAGTTGTTTTATATCTATGACCCACTGCGAAATGTTTGCCTCTTTTAATTAAATCTCGAACAACATCCACAATAAGCAATGCAAATAATGTTAAGAATATGCAAATTAGTGATTGCCCTTTCCAACCAACCTTCTATTCTAGGTTGACAAAGCGTTTTGCTTTATTATGAAAATCAAATTTAACCATAAGCATTTTAAGTTATATATTTTATCACCGCAAATATACAAATAGATATTGTTTATAACAAGAAAAATAGTTATTTTATTTTCAAAAATTTGTATTTCCTTAGTATTATAACTATATTTGCTATATTTTTACTATATATAACTCGTTGGCGGAATTAAATTAAAGGACAAATTAATATGCAAGAAAAGTTGCATATAAAAGATGTTTTGTAACTTAGTAATAACCAACACACTAAGTTCAATAATCCGTATGCACAACTTATATACGAATTTCGCAAAAATCCATAATATATGCAATTCTTTTCAAAAGACTTGGTAAACTCAGCCTTAATTCCGCCAACGGGTCAGGGTATGTTTGAAGGTGTAGTATCCGATAATTTCGATGAACGTATTGACCAAAGGATTTTTTATGCCGAGATTGTCGTGGATATTGCCAAAGTTTCCGCTGAAATGAAAGTTTATCAGTCTATACCCACAATCGCAGACTTCAAAAACGAAGATGGCTCCGATAATCTCAAAGAAACTATTGAAGCCAATTATCGTAAGGAGAAAAAGAAATATTGTCGCTTGTGAATGCAGAGGTCAAGCGCATCAAGGCTGATTCTGCATTGGCACATCTAATTAAAGAATAGTTTTTTACATCTTTTTTATTGAGATATCTATTATAGACCCTTTATCACTGTAAAAGGTTTGTCTATTGTTACGTGAATTCGGGATAAGTTTAGCATGATAAAGTTCCAACTGCCTTGA
>NZ_JH114168.1:0-3739 GCF_000224595.1 Prevotella sp. C561
CAAGTACTACTGGTATCGTCGTGCTCCAAGACATCTATCACATGCAACTGCCATCATGTTGCTCTGTGACGGTGGAGGTTCCAACAGCAGTTCCAGCAGGCTTTTCAAGCAAGAGCTGATCAAACTTTCCGAAGACCTCCATATTGACATAATAGTGGCGCACTATCCCCCGTACACGTCGAAGTGGAACCCCATTGAACACAGGCTTTTCTCTCAAATCACCAGAGTATGGAGTGGTATTTCCTTCGAGAGCGTTGAGCAGGCATGCGAACTTGCCGCAGAGGCCAGAACGAAATCCGGCCTTTGTGTCTTCACCAACATCAACAGAAAGAAGTACGACACTTCTCGTTGTGTGGATAGCAATTATGATGATGTCTGTCAACGGCATATTACCTTTGATGAAGAGCTACCGAAATGGAACTACAAGGTTTCATGGAGAGACAAAAAATACCAAGTTATTTTTTAAACGTTACTAAATGCTTATCTTTAGACATGAAATTACTTAAATGCTGGTATGATTTTTCGTCTTCAATCCCTATTATTGCATCTTTATGATTCCTATCATACTCAATTAGGCATTTTAATAAATGTACCAAGCATTTATCTTTCACATCCTGCGGATAGTTTAGTTGTTTGAATTGTTTAAAATAGGCATAAACTAAATCATCAAATGGGGCCATGGTTTCTTGTGTTTTATTACAAGACAAGTATATCTCATTTATGAGATTACGGCGAAAGCCTCTTTTCCTGTTATTATAGAACAATACTTTTTCAGTATTATCCCTATAAACAGAATAATCAGTTATCTTCTTTGAGAAATCAATACTTCTTGCGGTGAGTATCTTATTTCTTTCATAATCATGATTAAAGACAACATCTATCGCATATTCAGGATTTTTTATAAAAAAGGAGAGGGTTGTTATGTTATCATTGAATAACAACTTATTATATGCTAGGAATTTATCGGCAATACCATTTTCTTTATCATAGAGCATTTTCATTGCATCTTCTTTGGTTGGTTCTCCCTCTATTTCCGGTTGATAAAAAAGATTCTCAGCTTCTGTATACAAGAACCGCCCCCATTCATTGATTGTATACTCTGTGTATCCTCCTATGCTGAGAACATAATCTTGTGGCTCTTTATGGAGAGAGAGTCCCCAATATTCCATACATCTATTTTGGAAATCCTGATATGAAAGGGGGTTATAACCATTATCCTCTCCATACCTTGACAAAATAGAAGTCTGCATTAATTCTTGTTTATCCATCATTTTGCTATTTACACAAATACTATCTTTTGACACATTACTACTTTTACTCTGACCTTGACAGGAAAGTAAAAGTATATGGGAAAGACAAAATAATATATATCTGTTCATTTTCATTGCTTTTTACTTCTTGCACTCCTTTTTCTATCTTTTTTGTCTCTTTATTTTCAAAGTCCATTTTGATGTGATAATTATAACGTTTCATATAGTTATCTCAAATCGCTTCAGAACAGCCATATTTCTTTAGGATTTCATCAGAATGGAAGTTGTCCTTCATTGCAAGGAAAGAAGTCTTTTCCAAGTTTTCAAAAGGATTGATAGGAACTTCTGCGAATCTGGTTCTTTCATGATTCTGTCATCAAGCCTTCGTGAAAACCAAAAATAGAAAACCTCAACAACTTCTTGAAGTCTCCTCTGTCGGCTGAAAGACAGTCTTGTTCTGGGGAAGAAGAGGAAGAATTGCAGTCTGTTGTCTTTGAAAGCAAATGTAGAAAAATGGAATCTAAAGTCAAAGGAATACAGATTAAAAGACTTACAGATTATGGATATTTAACGGTTCTTTCCTGTCTGCTGGCTTTCATCATTCAGACTGTCTTGCAATCTCATTCATATTACCTCGCAAAGTGACTCATTTTACCGCGTGATTAGAGTCACTTTACAAGGTGATATGAGGCATATTGCAAGGTTATAAGAAGAGATTCGTTATCTGTTTGATACTCAGGGTTTTATTAACAGTGATAGACTAATGCGCATTTGACGAAGTCAAGATGTAGAGAGCGGAGTATCAATGAAGATTATCAAGAATCTATTTTATTTTTCTACATTCTATTTTTACATTTTCCTTGCCTTCAGAATTGCTGATATAAGGACTTTCCAAATAGTATTTTCCTTTCTTGTGATATAAATTCACTGTGGGTGAAACGCTTCTGTCAATATTGGGCATCGGTGTGTCTTCCGAGAGCGATTTGACAAAATCAAGGGAGAGTTTGTCTTCCGTTTCGTTTTTTACACTGCATTGGATTTCAAAGGCAGTCATTTGCCCATTACTGCTGAATACACACCGGTCAGCCGCGATGCTCAATGTGTACTCTATGAAAGGCGAGGGAACAACGGTGGTATCTGAAATGAAATATTCATAGTCACCGAACCATTTGGGATTTTGGACGGCTACGATAGGTGTGGGGCTTTCTTCGGTTTCTTGATCATCACACTTTTCCTTTATTTCTTTGAAATATCCTTTCTTGTTGGTAAAGTAATTGTGGTATACTTCGCCATCTTCCATATACTTATATGTCCATAAAGCTTTATTCTGGTCAATTATCTTACATCTGAAGGGTATGAAAATATTATTGACAAAAGATATGATGAACTCATTATCTTCTAAATGTACTGTGTCTATGGGATAATGTGCATCTTCCATATCATACTGCACAAAGAGTTCTTTTTTTATTGTATCGACATATATTTTATGTGCTACATCAAAGCAAGCATGGTATATTACGGTATCCCCATGGTCTGTAATTGTCAATTGCTCCCAATTTCCAACAAAGGAATGGTTGTTGCTGTCTTTTATGTCATACCATTTTTGTGCATTGCTGCATGAGTAGAAGAATAAAAGGAAAAATAAGACATTTAATAGTTTCATAATTAATTCCTCCTAATTTGTGTTACTACATATTTTTTTGTTGTACTATATTTTGTTGTACCTCGCAAAGAGTAGTCAACTTGATTGAGAGTTAAAATATTTTCATCACTTCTTCCTTTTATTTCACTACCTGTACCTGGATCATAGAACAAATATTGTATAATTCCACTTTTACATAAACGGCCAATGATAAGAATGAAATGGTCTGTTGTTCCTTCATTCAAAACTGTTTTCTTTTTAGGATTATATTTATATTGATAATGATGATCTACTCCTGCTAATACCGCATTTCCGATTTCAAGCTGTTTATCTAAATACTTAATGGCATTTTTAGCTACACCTTAATTCCGCAGCATAAATTCTTGTAAGAACTCCAAGTGTCTGAGAAACAAAGTTCTCAAAACACTTGGATATGTCAGAAATTTCACCTATCTTGGTGCTACAAACATAATAAGTAAGCAAAAATCTGACATGACAAAGGTAGCAATTAAAAACGAGAATATCACTTCTTTCGGTGGAATTTATCATATTATGGACGTTTTCTCAAAGTTGGGCTTTGAAAAACTTACCGAGTCTGTATTGGGCAAACGTGGAAGTAGTGGCAAAGCATTCAGCCATGGAAATATTTTCGGCTCTCTCTTCTTCAGTTACCTTTGTGGTGGAGAATGCCTTGAGGACATCAATGTGCTTATAGGGCAGTTCAAGCAGAGACCTAATACGCTATTACCCGGTGCCGACACTGTGGGGCGCGGACTAAAGGAGCTTGCTGAAGAGAACATTGTCTACAAGAGCGAGACCTCCGGCAAGTCGTATAGTTTCAACACGG
>NZ_JH114168.1:3833-6274 GCF_000224595.1 Prevotella sp. C561
CCAATGCCTGGGTGTCTACCGANAAGGACATCATTACATTCTATAATGAGCTGGGGCAAGTGAAAAGAACTTCGACATACAGAACAATGACTTTGGATGGTCACATCTGCCATTTCCTTTATGGCTGAGAACATGGTTTTCATGATGGTTACCGCCATGCTGAAGAACTTCTATCTCTATCTCGTCCGTCATATCAGCGAAAAGGTCAAGCCGCTGAAAAAGACAAGCAGACTGAAAGCCTTTATCCTGCATTTTGTCAGCGTACCAGCAAAATGGGTGAGAACGGGAAGGCAGAACGTTCTGAACCTATATACAAATAAAACATACTACTCTGAAGTATTCCTTGAATAAACAGTATTTCTTTGTGGATATCATATCCCCCATTGGGTTTGGGTGGGGGGATTTCATGCCTATGCAAGAACCAAGAACCCCAGAAAAGTCCCAAATCAATGGATAAATACCAAAATGTCACGTCAATATATAAAAGTAGATTGCAAAGAATAATGCTGAGGAATTGAGGTTATAATGAAATTAAAGAGTATTCCTATTGGTTGGTTATTCTATTTTTCGATAATTTTACCGTCATCCCTAATTATATAAGTTTTAACTTTCTGCGAAGAATCTATAAATGTAGTTTTAACCTTAATAGAAAAGTTTTTGTCAATTCTAAAGGATGTAATCTCCTTAGACTCATCACTATCTGGTTCAAACCAAATTCCTTCAACATAGAGGTTTGATATGATGGTATTATTCTTGATAGATAGTAAAAAAAATCGATAGTCAAAATCCCCACAATCCATTGGAACCAAAATCAAATATATATCGCCTTTATTGGGCAACGGTAGGTACCTGAGTTTGTTCCCTGTATCACAAAGAAATTCAGAAACACCTTTCAGGTACTTACTTTCTATCAAATTGTATTTTACTGTCTTTATGTCAATACGCTTATCGTATGGCAATGTTTCGTTACTCTTTGCCAAGAGACTCTTATTCGTAATTGCCCTAAGGGATTTATTGTGCATATCCTCCGTATTGGAATAAAATCCACTTTGGGGATTCTTATAATGTAAGACAAATTCTCTTTTATATATCAAGAACAGATCTTTCCCATTACAAGGTATTGTTTGCCATAAAGTATAATCCTCCCAATCAAAAGCACCATTCTCTTCATCCAAATATTTTTCTATTTGTAAATATGGTATTGAATCTTTAATATTTAATGAAAACTCTTTATTGGCTTTAATGAAATAGTTATGTAAATCTTTTATGTAATATCGGGTATCATACATAAAATAGGATATGGGTCTCTCTTTATGTTGGCTAAAAAGAATTTTTTGTTTTCCATTAATAATAAACGTGTCCTTGTTTGTCTCTACTTTTGGAGGAACTGAGAGTCTCGTTAATAAGGAGGAAGCTGCTTGTGAGTCTGAATTATATATATTATCTATTGATATAAATTGCCAGTTAATACGTTCTCCTACACAAGAAGACTTCACTTCTTGTTCTGAATAAATTTCTCTTTGCTCAGATACATACACTTTCTTTGAAGGCGCTTTACATGCACATAGAGCTGATAAAAGTAAAATAATAACACACCTCATATCTAATTGTTTATGTAGTTGCTGTTGTTAAAGATGTCAACTTCTTTAAGTCTTCTGTTTCTTAAACCTTTTTCTGATGCCGTTCCTCTATTGATGATGTCCTTGAACTCCTCTGCTGCTGCTTGGTATTCTTTGTTCTCCAAGTGTGTGAACAACTTGGGTGCTTTAAGATCTACTCCAGCATTATACAACAAGCTAACCAAGGCATCAAATTCACATTGGAATAAAGGGACTTTCACTCGCTTTCTTAACCCCTCTTCTGTTACACTAAGGTCAGATATGAATAAATCGTTTGCCTCTTGCTTAGTTATACCATTTCTATATTTCTTTGGCATAGAATTGTTTTTAACAAGTTCTTCAACACTTCTCGAACTAATAAGATGCCCATATCCAATTGTTGCATGGTTCTCAGAATCATTACATGAGACCTCTGCAAAACCTTCATTTATAGAGAAATTCCCATTTAGTTGTGTTTAGAAGCATATTCCAACGTGTTTATTGTTATAATTGATGCCGTAAAACGATTATTATCATCTATATTTGTGTCCAATTTTCTTTTATTTGAGAGCATTGGACACAATTATCCCTGGCGTTCGATATAAGTTGTAGGCAACAGCCTCCATAATATGCTGTGCATGTGTTTTGGCAAGTCCTACATATCTTGCCGTACCTCCCCTAAACCATCTGTGTATGGAACCAAAAGTGCGTTCCACCCTGTACCTAATTTTACTGATAGCCACATTGACGCGTTTCTCTCTTTCTGTAATCTTATGCGCCCTTGTTCCTTTGTGCATATGCGACTTTTTAGTTTCATTCGAGCAAGTGTCTCCTTGTTTTCTG
>NZ_JH114169.1:0-3803 GCF_000224595.1 Prevotella sp. C561
CTAAGGCCCATAAGCCCTATCAGCCTTACACTATTAGGCTCATTAGCCATATAAGGCTCATTGCTTTTATTAGCCTCATTAGCCCATAAACATCACTCACAACACAACATCAACACCCATCAATAATCAACCAACAACAAAAAAAGAGCCTTGAAGATTTCTCTTCAAGGCTCTCGTAAAAGAAGGCGGCCACCTACTCTCCCGCATTGCATTGCAGTACCATCGGCGCAAACGGGCTTAACTTCTCTGTTCGGAATGGGAAGAGGTGGGACCCCGCCGCAATAACCACCTAATATTTCTCTCGGTTGACTAGTTCACAGTTGACAAGTTGACTAATTATTTGCCTTTATTCTTGTCGTCTTTCTGTCTTCTTATCAGTAGCTCCGTTGTTAAACATTGTCCATAGAACTAATAACTTGTTTACTCGTTAACTCATTAACTTGTCAACTCGTCTACTGACTTGTCAGCCGTATAAGGTGACGTATTTCCACAAGCAAAACATATAGAACTCATATCTTCCTTTCAAGAAGATTACACAGCTCAAAGTCTGAGTCAGCGGTCCCCGCACTCCAAACTTTGGAGGCGGGAGACCCGAAGAAAGTTTCGGGCAATTAGTAGTGCTCGGCTTTGACGTCACCGTCTTTACACCTACACCCTATCAACGTCATCGTCTATGACGACCCTTATGAGGAGTTCTCATCTTGCGGCTGGCTTCGCACTTAGATGCTTTCAGCGCTTATCCAATCCAGACTCAGATACCCAGCGGTGCACCTGGCGGCACAACTGGTAAACCGGAGGTCTGTCCAACACGGTCCTCTCGTACTAGTGTCAGCACCACGCAAAACTCCAACGCCCACGATAGATAGAGACCGAACTGTCTCACGACGTTCTGAACCCAGCTCGCGTGCCACTTTAATGGGCGAACAGCCCAACCCTTGGGACCTTCTCCAGCCCCAGGATGTGACGAGCCGACATCGAGGTGCCAAACCACCCCGTCGATATGAGCTCTTGGGGGGGATCAGCCTGTTATCCCCGGAGTACCTTTTATCCTTTGAGCGACGGAGTTTCCATACACATCCGCCGGATCACTATGCCCCAGTTTCCTGCCTGCTCGGCATGTCTGCCTCCCAGTCAAGCGCCCTTATGCCATTGCACTCTATAAGGCCGGTTACCAATCGGCCCGAGGGCACCTTTGGAAGCCTCCGTTACGCTTTTGGAGGCGACCACCCCAGTCAAACTACCCACCAAGCAGTGTCCGCACCATAGGCGCGTTAGACCTCAGACAGCCAAAGGGCCGTATTTCAAGGATGGCTCCACGAATGCTGGCGCACCCGCTTCGAAGCCTCCGGCCTATCCTACACATCGGATGACCAAGGTCAATGCTAAGCTGTAGTAAAGGTTCACGGGGTCTTTTCGTCCCATCGCGGGTAATCGGCATCTTCACCGATACTACAATTTCACTGAGATCATGGTTGAGACAGCGTCCGGATCATTACACCATTCGTGCAGGTCGGAACTTACCCGACAAGGAATTTCGCTACCTTAGGACCGTTATAGTTACGGCCGCCGTTTACTGGGGCTTCAATTCAATGCTTCCTATTGCTAGTGACATCTCCTCTTAACCTTCCAGCACCGGGCAGGTGTCAGGCTGTATACCTCATCTTTCGAGTTTGCACAGCCCTGTGTTTTTGTTAAACAGTTGCCTGGACCTATTCTCTGCGCCTCATATTACTATGAGGACCCCTTATCCCGAAGTTACGGGGTCAATTTGCCTAGTTCCTTAACCATGAATCTCTCAACGCCTTAGTATATTCTACCCGACCACGTGTGTCCGTTTGCGGTACGGGTCGCAGTATCATTAAGTTTAGCGGATTTTCTCGGAAGTATGATTACCTGCACTCAACTCTTCCCGAAGGAAGTGCTGTACTTTCGTGTTTCAGCTCAAGTGGTGGATTTGCCTGCCACTATCATAACCTACGCACTTAAACGCCCTATTCCGTCAGGGCGCGACAGTGTCACTGCTCCGTCTCCACGTCACTGATAATGCGAGTTGCGGAATATTAACCGCATCTGCCATCGCCTTCGCCATTCGGCTGAGACTTAGGACCCGACTAACCCCGGGCTGATTGGCATCGCCCGGGAAACCTCGGTCTTTCGGCGAAAGGGAATCTCACCCTTTTTATCGTTACTTATACCTACATTTGCTTTTCCATAAACTCCAGGATCAGTTACCTTCACCATTCGACGTCGATGGAATGCTCCCCTACCGATACTTTTAATTTACATTACTATCCCGCGCCTTCGGTATCTGACTTATACCCGATTATTATCCATGCCCGGACCCTCGACTAGTGAGCTGTTACGCACTCTTTGAATGAATGGCTGCTTCCAAGCCAACATCCTAGCTGTCACGGGGACCAGACTTCGTTAGACTAACTTAGACAGAATTTCGGGACCTTAGACGGCGGTCTGGATTCTTCTCCTCTCGGGGACGGACCTTAGCACCCGCCCCCTTACTGCACATCTGCTGTCCATAAGCATTCGGAGTTCGTCAGGTCTCGATAGGCGGTGAAGCCCTCTTGACCTATCGGTCGCTCTACCTCTTATGGAGATCGATGCACGCGGCACCTAAATGCCTTTCGGGGAGTACGAGCTATCTCCAAGTTTGATTGGCCTTTCACTCCTACACTCACCTCATCGGGAAGCTTTTCAACGCTTATCCGTGCGGTCCTCCATTCGGTGTTACCCGAACTTCAACCTGGGCAAGTGTAGATCACTTGGTTTCGCGTCTACCCCATCTGACTTGACGCCCTGTTCAGGCTCGCTTTCACTGCGGATGCGCGTCTCATGACGCTTATCCTTGCCAGACATGGTAACTCGTAGGTTCATTATGCAAAAGGCACGCCGTCACCGCTTGCGCGGCTCCGACCGCTTGTAGGCGCATGGTTTCAGGAACTATTTCACTCTCCTAATCGGAGTGCTTTTCACCTTTCCTTCACAGTACTCGTTCACTATCGGTCTCACGGGAGTATTTAGCCTTACCGGATGGTCCCGGCAGATTCGCGCAGAATTTCACGTGTTCCGCGTTACTCAGGATACCACTACGTCTCGTCATGCTTCGGATACAGGATTATCACCTTCTATGATTCTACTTTCCAGTAGATTCTCCTCACAATCTAAGTACGACAGCGTGGTCCTACAACCCCTGCTAAGCGTTGCCACAAAGCAGGTTTAGGCTCTTTCCCGTTCGCTCGCCACTACTAGGGAAATCATTAGTTTATTTTCTCTTCCTAGAGGTACTAAGATGTTTCAGTTCCCTCCGTTCGCCTCACTACATCTGTAGTGATAACAGGTCTTCAACCTGCTGGGTTGTCCCATTCGGAAATCCTTGGATCAAAGGTTATTTGCACCTACCCAAGGCTTATCGCAGCTTATCACGTCCTTCATCGCCTCCGTGAGCCAAGGCATCCGCCATGCGCCCTTTCTTACTTTCTTCGCCTTCTTTGTAATAACTTACAAAGAATGTAGCTCATACTTTCAGCTGTTGTGTGATTCTAAACATTATGAAGATAAATCTTCATGAATGAGAATACTAACTCTTCCTATATAATAAGGAATATTAGTTCTACTTACAGTCTTGCTTGTGTCAATATGTCAAAGATCTTGTGCTGTTATCATACTTAATCTGAAGCAGTGCCTCAGAAACAGAAGACAGCGTAGTGGAGGGTAAGGACTTGAACCTTTCATGTGAGCCTTAAACTCTTCTCTCCTACATTATATAATACAGAGTCATTGCAGTACAA
>NZ_JH114169.1:3919-6142 GCF_000224595.1 Prevotella sp. C561
AAGGAATATTAATTCTACTTACAGTCTTGCTTGTGTCAATATGTCAAAGATCTTGTGCTGTTACTCTTTGTGTTCTGAGGCGATGCCTCAGAAACAGAAGACAGCGTGGTGGAGAATAACGGATTCGAACCGTTGACCCCCTGCTTGCAAAGCAGGTGCTCTAGCCAACTGAGCTAATCCCCCAAGGGATAGAGAAAAGGATTAAAGGATATTCAGCCTGTTACACATTTGACTTAACCAATGTGTAGTCCCAGGCAGACTTGAACTGCCGACCTCCACATTATCAGTGTGGCGCTCTAACCAACTGAGCTATAGGACTGAGTTGGAAGAAATCACTTCGGCTATTCATGCCAGACTTCCTTTCTCTTATTCTTGAAACAGTATCAGTGAGTACAAGAAGAAAACGAACCAAAGGTTCTTTTTCATCTTGATTACCGTTAACTTGTTGGCTCGTATACTTAGATACTCATCAACTTGATAACCGATAAACATCCTCTCCAGAAAGGAGGTGTTCCAGCCGCACCTTCCGGTACGGCTACCTTGTTACGACTTAGCCCCAATCACCAGTTTTGCCCTAGGCCGATCCTTGCGGTCACGGACTTCAGGCACCCCCGGCTTTCATGGCTTGACGGGCGGTGTGTACAAGGCCCGGGAACGTATTCACCGCGCCATGGCTGATGCGCGATTACTAGCGAATCCAGCTTCGTGGGGTCGGGTTGCAGACCCCAGTCCGAACTGGGACCGGCTTTCAAGATTTGATGCAATTTACATTACACCATCCCTCTGTACCGGCCATTGTAACACGTGTGTAGCCCCGGACGTAAGGGCCGTGCTGATTTGACGTCATCCCCACCTTCCTCACACCTTACGGTGGCAGTGTCTCCAGAGTGCCCAGCTTTACCTGATGGCAACTGAAGAGAGGGGTTGCGCTCGTTATGGCACTTAAGCCGACACCTCACGGCACGAGCTGACGACAACCATGCAGCACCTTCACAGAGGCCCCGAAGGGCGTCATTATCTCTAAATCCTTCCTCTGCAATTCAAGCCCGGGTAAGGTTCCTCGCGTATCATCGAATTAAACCACATGTTCCTCCGCTTGTGCGGGCCCCCGTCAATTCCTTTGAGTTTCACCGTTGCCGGCGTACTCCCCAGGTGGGATGCTTAATGCTTTCGCTTAGCCGCTGATACCAGGTACCAACAGCGGGCATCCATCGTTTACTGTGCGGACTACCAGGGTATCTAATCCTGTTCGATACCCGCACCTTCGAGCTTAAGCGTCAGTTGCGCTCCCGTCAGCTGCCTTCGCAATCGGAGTTCTTCGTCATATCTAAGCATTTCACCGCTACACGACGAATTCCGCCAACGTTGTGCGTACTCAAGGAAACCAGTATGCGCTGCAAGTCAGACGTTGAGCGTCTACATTTCACAACACACTTAATCTCCGGCCTACGCTCCCTTTAAACCCAATAAATCCGGATAACGCCCGGACCTTCCGTATTACCGCGGCTGCTGGCACGGAATTAGCCGGTCCTTATTCGTATGGTACCTGCAAACAATCACACGTGATTGACTTTATCCCCATACAAAAGCAGTTTACAACCCATAGGGCCGTCATCCTGCACGCTACTTGGCTGGTTCAGGCTCGCGCCCATTGACCAATATTCCTCACTGCTGCCTCCCGTAGGAGTTTGGACCGTGTCTCAGTTCCAATGTGGGGGACCTTCCTCTCAGAACCCCTACTGATCGTTGCCTTGGTGGGCCGTTACCCCGCCAACAAGCTAATCAGACGCATCCCCATCCATTACCGATAAATCTTTACTTCAAATCTGATGCCGTCATCGAAGACCATGCGGTATTAGTCTGCCTTTCGGCAGGTTATCCCACAGTAATGGGAAGGTTGGATACGCGTTACTCACCCGTGCGCCGGTCGACGTCCATTCAGTGCAAGCACTAAATGCCGTTTCCCCTCGACTTGCATGTGTTAAGCCTGTAGCTAGCGTTCATCCTGAGCCAGGATCAAACTCTCCATTGTAAAATATGTTTTGGTGATAAGTGATGGGTGATAAATGATAATGAATACCATGTTAACCCAAACGCTTCACCGAGTAATCTCTGTTTCAGAACGCTTATCCTAAAAGTATCAAGTTAAAAAGCACCTTTTCTTTTGTTCCGTAGTGTTTTGAGGCGATGCCTCAAAAGCAAGAACAATGAATTGATCGGTTC
>NZ_JH114170.1:0-2708 GCF_000224595.1 Prevotella sp. C561
CTTTTCAAGCAAGAGCTGATCAACTTTCCGAAGACCTCCATATTGACATAATAGTGGCGCACTATCCCCCGTACACGTCGAAGTGGAACCCCATTGAACACAGGCTTTTCTCTCAAATCACCAGAGTATGGAGTGGTATTTCCTTCGAGAGCGTTGAGCAGGCATGCGAACTTGCCGCAGAGGCCAGAACGAAATCCGGCCTTTGTGTCTTCACCAACATCAACAGAAAGAAGTACGACACTTCTCGTTGTGTGGATAGCAATTATGATGATGTCTGTCAACGGCATATTACCTTTGATGAAGAGCTACCGAAATGGAACTACAAGGTTTCATGGAGAGACAAAAAATACCAAGTTATTTTTTAAACGTTACTATCTTCATACAATGCTGCTGAAAATATAGGAAGTTGCGCTTGCGTATCATTGGGATTAGCTCCATATTTGATTAACAGCTTAACAAAATTAAAGTTATAATCTTTATAGCAAACTGTTTCGAGGGGGAGGATACGTACTGTTTCTTCTGGTTTTACTTCCCAGAATACTGATACAAAATTGGGGTCTGCTCCATTTTCTAAAAGAAACTTTGTCATGTCATAGTTATGTTCCCATACGGCATAAAGCAGATAGGACATACCATGTTTACCCATAGAGTTTACGTTCCATCCTTTGTGCATCATATCAAGAATTTTGTCCTTGTTACAATCATGAATGGCTTGAATAATGGGATATTCTTTCTCACTGAAAAAACGCTTGTAAGGTGCTTCATTGTTAAACATACTGCATGAGGTTAAAATGAGTGATGATAGTAATGCTATAATATACTTCATTGCCTTATCATTCATTATCTTTCCTATTAATCATAGCTGGTTTATATGGGAACTCTACGCCTATACTTTTTAATCGCGCAACAAGCTTTTTAAAGTCTGGATTATCGTAATCGCCTATACCGCTATCTATAAAATCTTGCACCCAAAAGGCAACATTTACTTCTCCCTCGAAAACGCCGACTCCTCCTGTCTTCATCGGATCTGCACCTTTGTCCCATAACCATAGTACGAAAGCCCATTGGCTTGCAAGGGCTTGGTCTATTATTACGGTTTCTTTCGAACTGTTAAATTGGTTGATATCTGCTCCATGTTCTAATAAGTATTCTATTTTTTGTTTATCTTTATATAATGCAGCCGCAAATAAAGGAAGCTGCGCTTGCGTATCATTGGGGTTAGCCCCATATTTGATTAACAGCTTAACAAAATTAATGTTATAATCTTTATAGCAGACTGTTTCGAGGGGGAGGATACGTACCGTTTCTTCTGGTTTCACTTCCCAGAATACTGATACAAAATTAGGGTTTGCTCCATTTTCTAAAAGAAACTTTGTCATGTCATAGTTATGTTCCCATATAGCATAAAGTAAATAAGACATTCCATGTTTGCCCATAGAATTTACGTTCCATCCTTTGTGCATCATATTAAGGATTTTGTCCTTGTCGCAATCATGAATGGCTTGAATAATGGGATATTCTTTCTCACTGAAAAAACGCTTGTAAGGTGCTTCACTGTTAAACATACTGCATGAGGTTAAAATGAGGGATGATAGTAATGCTATAATTTTTTTCATTTTTGTGGATTGTTTCTTTAAAGAATGTTGGCAATAATTGGTCTTCCTAACTCTGCCTCCTCAGCTTGTATTGCTTTGAAGAGTAAAGGGAGGTCGTGTCCTTTAGTAAAATCAAAGCTGTCCAGAGTGTGCAACATAATTCTTTCGCCTGCAGCCTTTGGCATTAGAGATAGATTATTACTTGCCATATTTAAGAAATCTTGATTTGAATAATAGGTATGAACCTTTGAAGTATTAGGATTCTGTACGCCATACATTTTATAAGTATTCGGATGAACGCCCGCAGGGCAGAAAGCGTAAGTCTTGCTACCAGTGGCAGCACCTGCAGCTGTTGCTAAACCGCCACCAAGGGAATGACCAGCAATAGTTAGCTGCTTACCTTGCCTTTCCGATCCTTTTTTACTTTTTAGCTAATTTTATGGACTTCTCATATTGTTCACTTCCCATACCTAATCCCTGCTTCATATTATCGTCAGTCCATTCTTTGCTCCAGTCATGTATTAAATCATTTTCAGGGTGGTCAGGGTCACTGTAGGTACCACGATAAACAAGTACATAATCTCCATTCTTGTCTTTATAGATATCTGCTTTAAAGCCTGTATGTGGGTCGTCAATTTCTTTTGAATCTGTGATTCCTAACTTATCCATTTCCTCTGCATTCAATTTCTCATACCCCTCAAGTTTTTCATCCTTATTCTTAAGCATAGCTTGTTGTTTAGGGCTTAGCCCATCCATAGCCTCGTCCATGTCATAATCCTTATCTTTCTTTTTTGTCGTTCGATTATAAGCAAAGTAACTTAAGACTAACATTTTAGCGGCTTCAGAAAAGTCAGGTTTTATGATAGTTATAAGTCCTCCTTGTATGCAATTCAACATAGCTCCTTCAAGTAAGGCTTTCTGACCACTGATTTTCACGGATGAATTTACTCTTGTCCAAGTAGACATCTTTGTATATGCGGCGCAGATATTTGGCATTATCACATTTTGAACCATCTTTGATACTTTTCCATGCAGGAAAGAGTACATTCCCACTGCACCAAGCACAGCACCGGCAGTACTTCCTACTTGGGCACCTTGAACTGTTGCACTAAT
>NZ_JH114171.1:0-2469 GCF_000224595.1 Prevotella sp. C561
CCACCTCCATCTTGTCTCTTATGATGCCAGGCGAATAGAAAAGCATGCGTACGCTCTCATCTTGCGGCAAGCCGCCTATGGCATCTTCCGTAATCTCCCGGAAGATGTCGATATACTCGGGATGAACACTGAGAATACTCTTTCTGCCTCCACCTTTCTTCCTTATGTGTCCGGCAGCAATTGTGTCCCCGCTCTCAAGCTCGTGAATACCTCTATACACTGTATTTCTGGTGACATGATATGTTTTGCAGACCAGACTCACGCCGTGCGTTCCAAGTTCCATCGCCTTGTGGGCACAGAACAACCTGCGTTGGCGTTCGTCCAGATTGGCGACTTCTGGGAAACTCCCTGATTTGTCGCACTCGCTATGTCTTCTCTTGTATGCTTCCACCTGCGCCCTGCGCAAGGGCAAAGATACAAAAAATAAACGACAACAAAGAATTAAACAACAACGTATATCATTACGTATCAGTTAATTAAACCTTAATTCCGCAACACTATTATAAATTAAACTTTTTAAGTACCTGAGCAACAAAAAGTTGCTCAGGATTTTGCCATGTCAGAATTTTCACTTATCTTAGTGTTGCAAAAAAAAACAAGAGAATCCAACGATAGACATGGCGAAGATACAAATTAAATCTGAGAGACTCACTCCTTTTGGGGGATTATTTTCAATCATGGAGCAATTTGACTCCACATTATCATCTGTCATCGACTCAACCCTCGGTCTAAGGTGTAGATCGTTCGGTTATCAGTACAGCGAAATCATCCGTTCTCTCATGAGTATCTACTTCTGTGGCGGTTCATGTATTGAGGATGTCACTACTCATTTGATGAACCACCTCTCACTTCATCCGACACTTCGCACTTGTAGCTCTGATACTATCCTCAGGGCGATAAAGGAGTTGACGCAAGAAAACATTTCATACACATCAGATATGGGCAAGACCTACGATTTCAATACGGCTGACACTCTCAATACTTTATTGCTCAATTGTATATTTGCATCTGGCCAACTGAAAGAGGGTGAGATGTATGATGTTGATTTCGACCATCAGTTCATAGAGACAGAGAAGTATGATGCAAAGCCTACATACAAGAAGTTCCTTGGTTATCGCCCTGGCGTGGCGGTTATTGGCGATTTGATAGTCGGTATAGAGAATAGCGATGGTAACACAAATGTTCGTTTCCATCAGAAGGACACGCTGAAGAGGTTCTTTGAGAGATTTGAACAGAATGGGCTCATTATCAATCGCTTCAGAGCTGATTGTGGATCATGTTCCGAGGAAATCGTGGAGGAAATAGAAAAACACTGCAAGTCCTTCTATATCCGTGCTAACCGCTGCAGTTCGATCTACAATGACACCTTTGCTCTCAAAGGCTGGAAAACTGAAGAAATCAATGGCATTGAGTTTGAATTGAACTCTATCCTTGTTGAGAAGTGGAAAGGTAAGGCATATCGACTTGTGATTCAAAGACAGAAACGGATGGATGGTGTGCAGGATTTTTGGGAAGGAGAATACACATACCGTTGTATCCTGACTAACGACTATGATTCTTCCGTAAGAGAAATTGTCGAGTTCTATAACCCTCGTGGAGAAAAGGAACGTATCTTCGATGATATGAACAATGGTTTCGGGTGGGACAGATTGCCCAAATCCTTCATGGCAGAGAACACAGTGTTCCTTCTTCTTACAGCACTTATCCGTAACTTTTACAAGGCCATTATTCAAAGACTTGACGTAAAGAAGTTCGGACTCAATGTAACAAGTCGCATAAAAGCGTTTGTCTTCAGGTTTATCTCTGTACCAGCCAAGTGGATCAAGACATCAAGGCGGTATGTGCTGAATATCTATACCTGTAATTATGCTTACGCAGATGTTTTCCAGACTGATTTTGGATAGTGCCTACAACTTATGGGAATGATATTGTGTATTGCCTCAAGTCACATTGTGGGGTAAGGGGATATTGTAGGCAGAAGTGGGTGCTTCAAGTTCAAATTATCTGCAAATTCAGTAATGAGAGGACGTGTAAACGCAATAAGAACCTTCAAGGGCTTAGTTGCGGATTTGAGGTTAAATAAAATATATGAGAACTGCTAATATCGAATTGAATACATTGTTCAATGCCGATGTCTTTGGCCTGAAAATGTACCAAGTTATTTTTTAATCATTACATAAACAAAAAATAGAATACTTATTAGAACATGGCGCAGATATTAACCAATTTAACAGTTCGAAAGAAACTGTAATAATAGATCAGGCGATAACCGCCCAATGGGCTTTCGTACTATGGCTATGGGACAAAGGTGCTGACCCGATGAAAACGGGAGGTATTGGAAGAAATACTGGAGGTAAGGAGAATGTTGCGTATTGGGTACAAGATTTTATAAACTATGGAAATGGAGATTATGATGCTCCAGACTTTAAAAAGCTTGTTGCGCGACTAAAAAGTATAGGTGTAGAGTTC
>NZ_JH114172.1:0-2313 GCF_000224595.1 Prevotella sp. C561
TTGATGGCTTGCGATGCTGCTTTCCGTAGTCTGACATATACGCCCCAAATACCCAGCTGTTAGGGTGTTGGGTGTTAAATGTTAGGTGTTGATGGCTTGCGTTGCACCTTTCCGCTGACAGGCTTGTACACCCCAAATACCCTGCTGTTAGGGTGATGGGTGTTAAATGTTAGGTGTTGATGGCTTGCGTTGCACCTTTCCGCTGTCTGGCTTGTACACCCAAAAGGCCCTGCTGTTAGGGTGATGGGTGTTAAATGTTAGGTGTTGATGGCTTGCGTTGCACCTTTCCGTAGTCTGACATATATGACCCAAATACCTTACTGTTAGGGTGATGGGAGTTAAATGTTAGGTGTTGATGGCTTGCGATGCACCATTTTCCCGTCCCCTTACGCTGAAATAAGGCCTTTAAGGCATCTTTTAGTTAGTTTTCATAGACAAAAATGTTATACACTGACCCACATCTTGTCCGTACGCTGCAGGTGATACTGGAGTTTCTTGGGACATTTGCGTTTGCCATATCGGGTATCCGACACGCCGCACAGAAACACTTCGATTGGTTCGGAGGATATGTGTGTGGCTTTGCCGTCGCCATCGGGGGCGGTACTATTCGTGACACCATGTTAGGAGTACGACCCTTCTGGATGACCAATATCATGTATGTGCTATGTACGGGTCTGGCCCTCTTCTTGGTTATCTTGTCACGACGATGGATTAAACGACTTAGCAACGCATGGTTTGTTTTCGACACACTCGGCCTTGCCCTCTTCACGATAGCGGGTATTCAGAAGACTGTCGCACTCGGTTATCCCTTCTGGGTGGCTATCATCATGGGCTGCATAACCGGTGTGGCGGGTGGTGTCATCCGTGATGTACTCCTAAACAACATCCCCGTTATCTTCCACAAGGAAATCTATGCCGTAGCAAGTGTGGGTGGTGGACTCATCTATTGGGGCCTCTTCGCCCTCGGTATGTCGCTCCCTCTGACCGTCATCATCACCTTCGTCGCCATCTGTATAATTCGTTTTATTGCAGTGGGTTACCATATCTCGCTGCCAACCCTGCAAGATGAAGATGAAAAAAAAGAGTAAAAAAGATAGTAAAACATTTGGTGGTTTGGGGAAAAAGTCCTACCTTTGCACTCGCAATTCAGCAATGAAGCAATTCATTACTCAACTTGCAACCATAACAATGGTTCCGTAGCTCAACTGAATAGAGCACTTGACTACGGATCAAGAGGTTACAGGTTTGAATCCTGTCGGAATCACTTAAGGACACTCGTAAGGGTGTCCTTTTTTTTTGTGTGGGTATAAGGAAGCCTCACCCCCAACCCCTCTCCGAATGGAGAGGGGAGTGATTACCGAGATACCCCCATGCTTAGCTAAACTTAATCTTTAATTTCGTTGTAACGATTTTTCGCTTCCCTAACACGTAATACATGCTTTTGATGGTTATAGAAGAGGCTTTTCTACGTCTGAGAACATGCCTTTCTCGCCCCAAGAAGGGCGTCTTCTACGAGCAAGAAGGGCATATACTTGAATGCAAAACATAACATGCTGATTTCTTGTGGGTTATATCCTTGATTATAGGCAATGATATCTGTGTATTGTGAGGGTGGTCAGCTTGGTTGGTTGTAAGGATTTTTTACGAGTTTACAGAGGTGTTGCAGGTAATACGTAAAATATGAGTCTACGCCTACAATACTATTCACATGAAGAGTTGGGCGTATTTTCTCTCACAGAAGACATTCCTTTTTCTCATGCTGGATATTTTTTTTCTCTCACAGAGAACACGGAGGTCACGGAGGTTTTAAGCGCACAGTTTCGAGCTCACAGAAGGCCTCCGGCATACAGAATTCACAGAACGTTTCAGCTAAAGAAGGGTGTTGGATGTTGAGTGTTAGGTGCTGATGATTAGCTAAAGTTGGCTATAAGGTTCTGTGAAATCGGTTGACTTAATGTCTCTGTGGAATGCTGTGTGTTCTGTTCTTCTGTGTTTTTCTGTGAGAAAAAGAATGCACCCACTCTATGAAATGACACACAAACAACACGCTGGGGAGTTTTTTCTCTCACAGAGCGCACGGAGGTCACGGAGGTTTTAAGCGCACAGTTTCGAGCCCACAGAACGCCTTCGGCATACAGAGTTCACAGAGGCCTCACCCCCAGCCCCCTCTCCGAATGGAGAGGGGAGTAGTATGTGAGGTTACCCCTATTAGCCTGCTACTGATAGAAGATGGGCCGCTAAACATCTTGAGGACATACAGGGGTATCTCGGTAATCACTCCCCTCTCCATTCGGAGAGGGGCTGGGGTGAGGC
>NZ_JH114173.1:0-2076 GCF_000224595.1 Prevotella sp. C561
CCTTGACTTTTCATCAATTACTCCTTGACTTTTACTCCTTGACTTTTCATCAATTACTCCTTGACTTTTACTCCTTGACTTTTCATCAATTACTCCTTGACTTTTACTCCTTGACTTTTCATCAATTACTCCTTGACTTTTACTCCTTGACTTTTCAACTTTTCTAAAGTTCTGATTAACCCCATAAGAAGTCCAACGTCCTCTGCTTTCTGTAACAAGAATGTTCCTTTCAACCAACGAGTATAAGAGTTTTCCTACTTGTAGAGAGTTTTTGTCTAAGAGAGTTTGTATCAAACTATTCTTTACAGTTCCTTCTGTCAAAGCCACTGAGAGAATCAAGACTTCTTCGTTATCAAGCGACTGAAAGACTGTTTCACCAAGAATAGTACGTAGCTGCTGTATACATTCTTCTGATATAACAGATGTCATAGAAATTGTCAACTCTACTGTGTGTAAATCATTAGATTCACAGAGTAATGGCTTTCTCCAGTTTTCTTTCTTACAAGCATCTACAATAGTCGGGAAACCAGAACCAATATTATCACCATAGCCCAGCATACGTAGCATAGATTGGATATGAGGGTTACGTGCTTTAGAATTTCCTCCCTTGTAGATATCTGCAATAGGCAGTTTCAGAGAACCTGGGTTGGAAAAGTAGAACCGATCATCATGCTTCTCAACTCTTAATACTCCTTCTATCATATAATCTGCATGGATTACCAGGTTGGTCAATGCTTCACGAATGGCTTTATGTATCGGCGTATCGTCTTCTCTTTCTGTACCTTTAAGAATAAATGGGCGTCTTATGTCACGCACTAATTTTGCTAACACACGGGTAAAGAAATTATAGAGATTGTTCTCCCAACTACCATCATAGGTCATCCTGTCGCTCCAACGACTATCTGGTTGTAGGTTTGTCATATCCAAATAGTCCAAACGGATATTATCAAAACGCTCTCTTATAGCTAATCCCTTTCCAAACATAAAAAGACCAGCCAAGGTCAGTCCCTCTCGCCCAGTTGCTCTATCCTTGGTATATCCTCCTAAATTTCTAAGAAACTCCTTGTCATCATAATCGTTTAATAAATGTTCTGGGTGGGCAGAACGAAACCTATTGCGAAAAGCACTCAGCGTGGGAATGTCTATATCTTCCATATTATAATGGTCTATCAAGATACCATCGTTCCCTGCATCATTAGAGTCGCGTATCATTGCTTTTACCTCCTCCTCGGTGCAATGATAATCTCCTTCATGATTCCGCTTATAAGTTCCTTTGTTTAGGTTTTCATTTAAATAAATAGGACGTTGTCGATAATCTGCCTGAGGAACATGTATAGACAACAGACATCTCCCTTCATACTCCACAACCTCCACATCTGTGTCAGTCAGAATGTTGGTGCTGACCTTATCACTGTTTAATGTGTCAAAAAGTTCCTTCTTTAGTTTCTCTGGATTCTTGATACCCGTTGTCGTGTAGAGTAGATTTCCTTCTCTTCCTTTTTGTTCTGATATCCCCAAAAGAATATAACCACCAATCGTATTGGCAAAAGCAGAATAAGTCTCCCATACAGACTTTGGGATACTATTCTCTGCCTTTTTCGTCTCAAAATTGATTCGCTCTCCCATTAAGAGACCTCTGCAAAACTCTTAGTTTAGAAATTTGCTTATATCATTATTTTTTCGTACCTTTATAGTATGAAACAGCAACTCTCCTCTCTCAGTTTTGCCGACCTATTAGTCGGTCAGCGTAAGGTCAAGCAGACCTTCTTTTCTCAGATAGACAATATTATCGATTGGAATCCAATCCGTGGTATTATTGAAATTGCCTACACCAAAGGTAACAAGGCAACTGGTCGTCCGAGCTATGATAGTTTTGTGCTTTTTAAAAATCGAACTTCTTCGTACTTGGTATGGTCTTAGTGATGGTGAGGTTGAGGAGCAGGTAAACGATCGTTTGTCTTTCAGCCGCTTTGTAGGACTGGGTTTGGAAGATGTTGCTCCTGATAGTACGACTGTATGTCGTTTCCGTAACATTCTTGTAGTAGGCAGAACCTTTATGATATGGTACTGAATGAG
>NZ_JH114174.1:0-1853 GCF_000224595.1 Prevotella sp. C561
GAAGAGTGAGGAGGATGCTAAGATGAAGGAGATTTCTTTCAAGAATGCTTACATCGTTCACTACAAGGAGACACTCGACGTAAACAACGAGGCGCCGATGACCATCGCGATGACCTTCTCTGCTGAGAATATCACCGTGGGTAATGCCGAGCTCGATAACCGCTGGCCTCGTTCATAGGTCTAAGAAACTTAAGGACCGTGTCGGGCTACGTGCTTGACATGGTCCTTTTAGCTTTCTATTTAGGTCTCACCGCAGTAGGACATACCTATAAGCAGCTGAGGTCGCCACCTTATTATATATAGGGCACAAATCTTATCAAATAGCTTTTCAGCCTTAATTACCTCAAAAAATATATTCAATGGCAATACCTTTTAATCCCATCTCCATCACTATAGGAAAGGATGGACTTTCTTCTTTTAAATCACTTCGTATAGACCAAAGTACTGGTGCACATCATCACTTTGACCTCACGGTTGACCTTGAGTCGGGAGGCAACAGACAGGTGCATAACATCAGTAGCAGTAAAGAGTGGCTCGGCAAAGATATCATAGTGAAAGCTGCGAACAAACCATTCTTCTGTGGCATAGTGACGAACATTGAGTTGCATCGCGATGGCAGCGACTTCGGGTGTATACAGGTGTCTGGATACTCCTCCACTTATCGTATGGAGACGGCACCGAGCTGTTACTCATGGAATGACAGGTCGATTGGTGATGTCGTAAAGAGTCTGTGCAGTGATGGTAAGGTGCAGTTGGCATTGAATGCAGCGCACAAGAAACAGTTGGATTACATCTGCCAATACGAGGAATCTGACTTCGATTTCGTTCGTCGGCTTGCCTTGCAGTATCAGGAGTGGATGTACTATGATGGTCTGAAACTTGTCTTCGGTAAACCAAGACGATTGCCAGACCCTATCAAGATGGAATTTGGTACGTCGCTGAGTTCCCTCAATATTGGCTTACAAACATTAGCTCGTCCAGAATAGGTGTTTACGTTCCATTCTGGTGCAAACCGTGAGATGGACCGCAAGACACCCGATAAGGCTTACGGACATGACAGGATGGCGGGTGATGCGTTCCGTGCTGCGCTTCCCTCCTACCCTAAGGCGGCTCGCCAGTACTCCATACAGCGTGTCAGCTCTATCGATGATCTTGAGAATTATGTACTCCTAAAACAAGCAGCCGAAACGGCTGAAACCCATTACGTCACAGCCGAAAGCCAGGACCCAAGGCTACATGTGGGTTCGGTGATAAGTTTGTATAGTTCTTTCTTAAAGGGAGTTGGCAATCTCTCTCAAGAGAGCTTAGGCGATTTCATTATCATCGAGATGACCCATGAAGTGAGCGAGAGCTGTTACTACAAAAACCGTTTCAAAGCCATTCCTGGTACTGTAATGAGTCTGCCTAACCCAAAGGTTGAAATGCCTCTGGCTGAAACACAGATGGCAACCGTGCTAAGCAATGCCGACCCACATGGAGCGGGTCGTGTGCAGGTGCGCATGAATTGGCAGACCGATAACATGCGAACAAGTTGGGTACGTGTGATGACGCCAGATGGTGGTGGCAGCAAAGACGTAAAGAGCAACCGTGGCTTTGTTTTCATCCCAGAGGTAGGCGACCAAGTCCTCCTTGGCTTCCGTCATGGCGACCCCGCCCGTCCCTACGTTATGGGTAGCCTGTTTAATGGAACGACAGGTGGTGGCGGTGGTCAAGGCAACAACTGCAAAAGCCTNACCAGCCGCACTGGCTGTGCCTTGAAACTTAATGATTCTAAAGGAAGTGTCACGCTGCACGATAAGGGCGGTGTAACCATGACTTTTGATGGTGCAGGTAATGCCACTACAAATGCAAAA
>NZ_JH114175.1:0-1837 GCF_000224595.1 Prevotella sp. C561
GTCTACCGAGAAGGACATCATTACATTTTATAATGAGCGTGGGGCTAAGTGAAAAAACTTCGACATACAGAACAATGACTTTGGATGGTCACATCTGCCATTTTCCTTTATGGCTGAGAACATGGTTTTCATGATGGTTACTGCCATGCTGAAGAACTTCTATCTCTATCTCGTCCGTCATATCAGCGAAAAGGTCAAGCCGCTGAAAAAGACAAGCAGACTGAAAGCCTTTATCCTGCATTTTGTCAGCGTGCCGGCAAAATGGGTGCGAACGGGAAGGCAGGACGTTCTGAACCTGTATACAAATAAAACCTACTACGCTGAAGTATTCCTTGAATAAACAGTATTTCTTTGTGGATATCATATCCCCCATTGGGTTTGGGTGGGGGATTTTATGCCTATGCAAGAACCAAGAACCCCAGAAAAGTCCCAAATCAATGGATAAATACCAAAATGTCACGTCAATATATAAAAGTAGATCGCAAAGAATAATGCTGCGGAATTGAGGTAGTTCATGCCATAATCATCATAACATGAAATTTCTAAAGGAAGACGAGGTTCTATTACATCGGGTGTACTTGTCAGTGAAGAAACGATATTAGGGTCCGCTCCATTTTCTAAAAGAAACTTTGTCATGTCATAGTTATGCTCCCATACGGCATAAAGCAGATAGGACATACCATGTTTACCCATAGAATTTACGTTCCATCCTTTGTGCATCATATCAAGGATTTTATCCTTGTTACAATCATGAATGGCTTGAATAATGGGATATTCTTTCTCACTAAAAAAACGCTTATAAGGTGCTTCACTGTTAAACATACTGCATGAGGTTAAAATGAGTGATGATAGTAATACTATTATATATTTCATTACCTTATCATTCATTCTCTTTAGTTTTATTTATAGCGGGTTTATATGGGAACTCTACGCCTATACTTTTTAATCGCGCGACAAGCTTTTTAAAGTCTGGATTATCGTAATCGCCTATACCGCTATCTATATAATCTTGCACCCAAAAAGCGACATTTACTTCTCCCTCGAAAACGCCAACTCCTCCTGTCTTCATCGGGTCAGCACCTTTGTCCCATAACCATAGTACGAAAGCCCATTGGGCAGTGACCGCCTGATTTGTAATTACAGTTTCCTTGACACTGTCAAACTGATTTATGTCTGCTCCATGCTCTAATAAGAATTCTATTTTTTTCTTATCTTCATATAATGCAGCCGCAAATAAAGGAAGCTGTGCCCGTGTATCATTCGGATTAGCCCCATGTTCGAGCAATAATTTCATGTAGTTTATGCCATAATCATTATAGCATGAAATTTCTAAAGGAAGGCGAGGTTCTATCACATCAGGTGTACTTGTCAGTGGAGAAACCATATTGGGGTCCGCTCCATTTTCTAAAAGAAACTTTGTCATGTCATAGTTATGTTCCCATACGGCATAAAGCAGATAGGACATGCCATGTTTACCCATAGAATTTACGTTCCATCCTTTGTGCATCATATCAAGGATTTTGTCCTTGTCGCAATCATGAATGGCTTGGATAATGGGATATTCTTTCTCACTAAAAAAACGCTTGTAAGGTACTTCACTGTTAAACATACTGCATGAAGTTAAAATGAGTGATGATAATAATGCTATAATATATTTCATTGCCTTATCATTCATTCTCTTCCCGTATTATCCATGGCTGGTTTATATGGGAACTCTACACCTATACTTTTTAGTCGCGCAACAAGCTTTTTAAAGTCTGGAGCATCATAATCTCCATTTCCATAGTTTATAAAATCTTGTACCCAATACGCAACATTCTCCTTACCTCCAGTATTT
>NZ_JH114176.1:0-1768 GCF_000224595.1 Prevotella sp. C561
GAGACCTCTGCAAAACCTTCATTTATAGAGAAATTCCCATTTAGTTGTGTTTAGAAGCATATTCCAACGTGTTTATTGTTATAATTGATGCCGTAAAACGATTATTATCATCTATATTTGTGTCCAATTTTCTTTTATTTGAGAGCATTGGACACAATTATCCCTGGCGTTCGATATAAGTTGTAGGCAACAGCCTCCATAATATGCTGTGCATGTGTTTTGGCAAGTCCTACATATCTTGCCGTACCTCCCCTAAACCATCTGTGTATGGAACCAAAAGTGCGTTCCACCCTGTACCTAATTTTACTGATAGCCACATTGACGCGTTTCTCTCTTTCTGTAATCTTATGCGCCCTTGTTCCTTTGTGCATAATGCGACTTTTTAGTTTCATTCGAGCAAGTGTCTCCTTGTTTTCTGCCGAGTCATAACCCTTATCAGCATATACGAGAGTCTTTTTCGGAAGATTTGCTTTTTTCAGGGGCGTTTCCAAATGCTTGATGTCGCTCTCATTAGCTGCGGTAGTCTCCTCTGCAAGAACCAATCCATTTTCATCTGTAACTGAATGCCGTTTGTATCCAAAGTGGAGCCTTCCCATTTTCTTGATCCAGCGTGCCTCTCCGTCCACATTGGGCTTGAGTTTCTCCTTGAGCATAGCTTTCTCGGATTTTAATTTACCCGTTTCTTCATCTCTGTCCTCAACTATCTCATACTCCTTACGACCACGTGGACGACGAGGACTATCGGTAATGCTGGCATCGACGATAGCCCCACGTTTGACAATAACACCTTGTTGCTCCAACTGACGGTTAATCTCATTCAGTACCATATCATAAAGGTCTGCCTCTACAAGAATGTTACGGAAACGACATACAGTCGTACTATCAGGAGCAACATCTTCCAAACCCAGTCCTACAAAGCGGCTGAAAGACAAACGATCGTTTACCTGCTCCTCAACCTCACCATCACTAAGACCATACCAAGTACGAAGAAGTTCGATTTTAAAAAGCACAAAACTATCATAGCTCGGACGACCAGTTGCCTTGTTACCTTTGGTGTAGGCAATTTCAATAATACCACGGATTGGATTCCAATCGATAATATTGTCTATCTGAGAAAAGAAGGTCTGCTTGACCTTACGCTGACCGACTAATAGGTCGGCAAAACTGAGAGAGGAGAGTTGCTGTTTCATACTATAAAGGTACGAAAAAATAATGATATAAGCAAATTTCTAAACTAAGAGTTTTGCAGAGGTCTCATTCCTTGAATAAACAGTATTTCTTTGTGGCTATCATATCCCCCATTGGGTTTGGGTGGGGAATTTTATGCCTATGCAAGAACCAAGAACCCCAGAAAAGTCCCAAATCAATGGATAAATACCAAAATGTCACGTCAATATATAAAAGTAGATCGCAAAGAATAATGCTGCGGAATTGAGGTAGTTCATGCCATAATCATCATAACATGAAATTTCTAAAGGAAGACGAGGTTCTATTACATCGGGTGTACTTGTCAGTGAAGAAACGATATTAGGGTCCGCTCCATTTTCTAAAAGAAACTTTGTCATGTCATAGTTATGCTCCCATACGGCATAAAGCAGATAGGACATACCATGTTTACCCATAGAATTTACGTTCCATCCTTTGTGCATCATATCAAGGATTTTATCCTTGTTACAATCATGAATGGCTTGAATAATGGGATATTCTTTCTCACTAAAAAAAACGCTTAATAAGGTGCTTTCACTGTTAAACATAACTGCATGAGGTT
>NZ_JH114177.1:0-1743 GCF_000224595.1 Prevotella sp. C561
CACAACCAAAGAATGATGAATACTACACAAGGCTAGGTTGTACGTGCTAATGCAAAGATACACATTTTGAAGCAAATCACAACCCAATGATGGATTTGCTAAAGAAAATCAAAGTTGTACGTGCTAATGCAAAGATACACATTTTGAAGCAAATCACAACGGTCATGGTCTTAATTAGTTTTTATTATGGGTTGTACGTGCTAATGCAAAGATCGTGAATTCAACAAGCAAGTGCAAATTTACTTAATTAGTTCGTAAAAGCAGTCCTGTGGTGTTTTAAAATCTAATTTCTTTCTTGGCCTCATGTTAATTTTCTTTGAATACTTAGTTATTTGTTGCTGGCTGATATGCTCAAAGGTTTCTTTTTTTGGCACGTATTGCCTAATTAGTCCGTTAGCATTTTCTATAGCGCCTTTCTGCCATGAAGCGTATGGGTCAGCAAAATATATGGTAACACCAAGGCTTTTGGCTATCATTTCATGACAAGCGAATTCTGTACCATTGTCAGTTGTAATAGACTTGATATGGTCTTTGAAAGGAGATAGTAAGTGTATTACAGTTCGTGCCAGTTCTTTGGCATTTTTCCCCTTCTTTAGTTTTCTCATAAACAACATGTTTGTACTACGCTCTATCAGTGTTACGATGGCACCATGGTTTCCTCTTCCAACAATCGTGTCCATCTCGAAGTCCCCAAAGCGTTTGCCGTCAGCTTCAGTAGGTCTCTCACTGATGCTTGTTCTGTTGGGTATGGATATGCGTTTGCCACCAACAGGCCTGGTGCGATGCTTAAGCTTGTGACGACAGTGTTTATATAATGTTCCCCCTTCTGCCTTATCCTTACGTATCATACGATATATGGTCTCATGGCTAATATACTTGCCATCCTTGGCCAATACACCAGATATTTGTTCTGGAGACCATTGCTCAGTAATAAGAAGGCGCTTCGCCTCTTCCATGACATCCTTGTCGACTGAACGATTGCCTGGCTTTCTGCGCCTTGTTTGTACTGCATTTGCTTGGGCAGTTTCCCAATTATAGTGTCTTCGGACTCCGCTATTACGTCTTATTTCACGAGACACTGTACTTGCACTTACATTTATCGCCTTGGCAATATCTTTTTGTTTCGTTCTATTTTGGAGTAGCACAGAAATTGTGTACCTTTGCTCCGAGGTTAATTGTTTGTACATTGCAATGCAAAATTAATTAATCTTTGGGAGACAGAGGTCTCCCTTTCTTATTTTTATGCATTGCTTGTTGATTTTCTTCTCATGGGGGCTTCTCGCCCCCAAACCCCTCGGTGTTTTCAGGTATAGATTATTAAGCTACACCAGCACTTGGGATTGCAGTTCTATGTTGAACTTGCGATGCCGCAATCGCCCGATATGCCAAAATGAGTAGTAGTATTTGGTTCCTCCTGACTCTGATTAGCAGCGATTGAGACTTGATCCTTATTGCCATTCTGACCTGGGTAATAAACTTTATAGGTGCTGCTTTTAGTAAACTTACCAGGCACCTTAAACTCAAAGCTGGCTGTCTTTTCTGTTGGAGCATTGCTACTTTGCTGCCATGCGCCGTTATCATCTTTAACCCAAATCTTATCGCCAGACTCCCAATAGAAAGTGCCATTGCTTTCCATAGATGTACGGGTTGTTGGGTCGCCTGTTGAGAAGGTTGTTAAGTTTGCGTCGCTATCTTTTCCTTTTTGATTTTGCGCTATGTCTTCATTGGCACAAGAAGCAAGTG
>NZ_JH114178.1:0-1626 GCF_000224595.1 Prevotella sp. C561
CTCATACCCCTCAAGTTTTTCATCCTTATTCTTAAGCATAGCTTGTTGTTTAGGGCTTAGCCCATCCATAGCCTCGTCCATGTCATAATCCTTATCTTTCTTTTTTGTCGTTCGATTATAAGCAAAGTAACTTAAGACTAACATTTTAGCGGCTTCAGAAAAGTCAGGTTTTATGATAGTTATAAGTCCTCCTTGTATGCAATTCAACATAGCTCCTTCAAGTAAGGCTTTCTGACCACTGATTTTCACGGATGAATTTACTCTTGTCCAAGTAGACATCTTTGTATATGCGGCGCAGATATTTGGCATTATCACATTTTGAACCATCTTTGATACTTTTCCATGCAGGAAAGAGTACATTCCCACTGCACCAAGCACAGCACCGGCAGTACTTCCTACTTGGGCACCTTGAACTGTTGCACTAATCATAGTGCCAACTTTATTAAAGAACCCCATATCCTTGGATGCATCTTTTCCTGCTCGCAAACCTCTCAGTGCACCGACTACTAATCCTGCTAAAGCTCCACCTATTGCGGCACGCAGACATAGAACAGAGGTAAAGAGAGTCATATTCATCAATACAGTTGCAAGCACACTGATGAAATCTGGCGTCTTATAGCATCCATAACATTCGCCCATTCTGTCATTCTCCGTAGCAAGTAGCTTCCCATTACTACGTTTGACACTATTTTGGCTTGTTACTTTAATCAAAGCCTGATGTGCACCAAGTGTGCATACTGTGATATCTTTGTCTTGTATATATTGTAAACTCATAATACTAATCCTTCTATTTTAAACTCTATCTGAGTAATATATGAGTAACTCTCACTTGCTTGCTCATGTATTATCGTTTGTGCAGTGTCGAAGAAATCCAATTGTTTGTCTGAACATAGATATTTAGTCTCTATATGGTATTGGTAGTCAAATACAGCATGATTAGTTAAGGGAAGAATCTCTCTCTTGTATTGTTCTTCTATACTATCTATGTCGTTTATTAAACCTTCGCCTTGTTGTGTCAACTCTAAAACACCATTAGCTAAAGTCTCTTTACCGATTCTTTTTATTTTTGTACTTACCTTATGAGTACAAAACAGAGAAGAAGCAGGGCTAATAGTAAATGATTTTCCCCCACCAAACCATGACCATAATGTATAATAAAGCAAAGAGTCTTTCATTTCGTTCTCGAAAGAATCATAGCGTGAATTCAACAAGCAAGTGCAAATTTACTTAATTAGTTCGTAAAAGCAGTCCTGTGGTGTTTTAAAATCTAATTTCTTTCTTGGCCTCATGTTAATTTTCTTTGAATACTTAGTTATTTGTTGCTGGCTGATATGCTCAAAGGTTTCTTTTTTTGGCACGTATTGCCTAATTAGTCCGTTAGCATTTTCTATAGCGCCTTTCTGCCATGAAGCGTATGGGTCAGCAAAATATATGGTAACACCAAGGCTTTTGGCTATCATTTCATGACAAGCGAATTCTGTACCATTGTCAGTTGTAATAGACTTGATATGGTCTTTGAAAGGAGATAGTAAGTGTATTACAGTTCGTGCCAGTTCTTTGGCATTTTTCCCCTTCTTTAGTTTTCTCATAAACAACATGTTTGTACTACGCTCTATCAGTGTTACG
>NZ_JH114179.1:0-1547 GCF_000224595.1 Prevotella sp. C561
TCTGTATTGGGCAAACGTGGAAATAGTGGCAAAGCATTCTGCCATGGAAGTATTTTCGGCTCTCTCTTCTTCAGTTACCTTTGTGGTGGAGAATGCCTTGAGGACATCAATGTGCTTATAGGGCAGTTCAAGCAGAGACCTAATACGCTATTACCCGGTGCCGACACTGTGGGGCGCGGACTAAAGGAGCTTGCTGAAGAGAACATTGTCTACAAGAGCGAAACCTCCGGCAAGTCTTACAGTTTCAACACGGCAGAGAAGCTGAACACCTTACTATTACGGATGATACGGAGAATGGGGCTTATAAAGGTGGGCAGTCATGTTGACCTGGACTTTGACCACCAGTTTGTTCCTGCCCACAAGTTCGATGCAAAGTATTCCTACAAGCAGGATTTTGGCTATTTCCCTGGTTGGGCTTCCATTGGAGGAATCATAGTCGGAGGTGAGAATCGTGACGGAAATACCAATGTGAGATTCCATCAGGAGGACACGCTCCGTCGCATTATGGACCGTGTGACCTCCGAGCTTGGTGTCGTGATAGAGCGTTTCCGTGCCGACTGCGGGTCGTTCTCAAAGGAAATCATACAAACCGTAGAGCAGCGCTGCAACACGTTCTACATTCGTGCTGCCAACTACGGCAGTCGCTACGAGAACTTCCGACAGTTAAAAGAATGGAAGAGTGTTGAGCTTGGCTATGAGAAATGCGATGTCACATCCATCAATATGGACAACTTAATAAAAGGAAAGTCATACAGACTTGTCGTACAGCGTAGTCCTTTGAAAGACAAGGATAGCAAGCAACAGACGGATATGTTCGGAGTAATATACACATACCGCTGTATCCTCACCAATGACTGGGTGTCTACCGAGAAGGACATCATTACATTTTATAATGAGCGTGGGGCAAGTGAAAAGAACTTCGACATACAGAACAATGACTTCGGATGGTCACATCTGCCATTTTCCTTTATGGCTGAGAACATGGTTTTCATGATGGTTACTGCCATGCTGAAGAACTTCTATCTCTATTTCGTCCGTCATATCAGCGAAAAGGTCAAGCCGTTGAAAAAGACAAGCAGACTGAAAGCCTTTATCCTGCATTTTGTCAGCGTACCAGCAAAATGGGTGAGAACGAGAAGGCAGAACGTTCTGAACCTATATACAAATAAAACATACTACTCTGAAATATTCCTTGAATAAACAGTATTTCTTTGTGGCTATCATATTCCCCATTGGGTTTGGGTGGGGGATTTTATGCCTATGCAAGAACCAAGAACCCTAGAAAAGTCCCAAATCAATGGATAAATACCAAAATGTCACGTCAATATATAAAAGTAAATCGCAAAGAATAATGCTGCGGAATTGAGGGAAAGAACCATAAATAATATATCTACTCAGTAGCATATTTGGGGAAGATTCTAACAGTAAGTGTTTTTTTATCACCTTAATTCCGCAGCATAAATTCTTGTAAGAACTCCAAGTGTCTGAGAAACAAAGTTCTCAAAAACACTTGGATATGTCAGAAATTTCACCTATCTTAGTGCTGC
>NZ_JH114180.1:0-1520 GCF_000224595.1 Prevotella sp. C561
AATTGATACATCCTCTTTTTGTTCTTCCTTTACCTTGTCTACGACATAATTCGTTATTTACTGCAGCTATGCTGCTAATTTCATATAAAATGATTTATTGGGCTTTAAATAGCCTATATAAACTTGTATAGAGTATCTGAAGGTTACAAAAAGTACCTCCATAACGGCTTTTAGTTCCTTGAGATTAGTTTTTCTACACATTTTCCCTATGTTAAAGGCAATAGCGAAGAAGGCAAAGTCCATATTGACCTTGTCTTTTCCAAAATGCCTAAACCTCTTATAGGCTTTATTATATTTTGTTTGTCCAAAAACAGCTTCAGGTTCTATGCACCTTCGTCCTCGATGCTTGATGCCTTCTTCTGAGGTCAGTAGTTCCCGTGCCTTTTGTTTATAGTGCTGTAGTTGGTGGTTTACTTCTATAATTCTGTTCCCTCTTGCCTTAAAACATGAGCCTCTCAACGGACAACCATCACAGCGTTCTGCCTGATAACGTACGCTGTAAGTAACGAATCCGTTAGAGGTTAGGGAACGCTTCATGCCTATACGCTTCATATGCTGTCCCATAGGGCAGACGTAGAAATCCTGTTCCTTATTATAATAAAGGCTTGCGGGACTAAATGGGTTAGGTGTATAGCGTGGACGCTGCTCTTTATGGAAGTAGTTATACTTCACATAGGCTTCCATATTATGTACGTCCATGAACAGATAGTTCTCCTCGGAGCCATACCCTGAATCGGCTACGACAGTCTTGGCATAACGATGATAGCGTGATTTGAAAGACTCCAAGAAAGAAGAAAGTGTGAGCGTGTCTGTACGGTTAGCATAGAGTGCAAAGTTGGTGATAAACTGGTTCTCAGTTGCTATCTGCAGATTATATCCAGGCTTAGTCTGTCCGTTCCGCATAGCATCCTCCTTCATGTGCATAAACGTGGCATCAGGGTCGGTCTTGCTGTAGGAGTTTCTCTCTCCCATAACCTCAAGTTGTTGGTCATACTCCTGGAGTTTATTACGTTTCTTCTCAAGCTCTTTAAGCTGTTTCTTCTTGGTTCTAACAGCCTGCTTCTCTTCTTTTGTCTTAGGCTCAGGGGCTGATTCCAAAGACTTGTTCAATTCCTCGGATATTTCATCGAGCAGAGCTGCAGTAAACTCGACACCTTCTGTCTTAGCGGCATTGTCCTGCGCTATGACATCATCAACCTGAAGCAAGAGTGTGCGTATTTGTTCCTGCAACTTGGCGCGGTTCTTTTCCACGGTTCTCTTCCAAACGAAGGTATACTTGTTGGCTTTCGATTCTATCTTTGTGCCGTCAATATATTCAACGTCAAGACTTATCAAACCTTTGGCTGCAAGTATTAATACAACCTGTGTGAAGATATTGTTGATTTCCTTTTTCACACGATTACGAAAACGATTGATGGTAATAAAATCAGGCTGTTCATATCCTGCCAGATAGATGAAATGAATGTCACGCTTGAGGAGCGACTCTATACGACGGCAGGAATAGATATTATTCATGTAGG
>NZ_JH114181.1:0-1505 GCF_000224595.1 Prevotella sp. C561
AGTAACAGGGGGTCAGGGCATGACAGGGTATGAGGAAGACAGGGTAACAGATGAACAAGTTACTGAGAGTAACAGAGGGGTAGCGCATGACAGGGTATGAGGAAGACAGGGTAACAGACGAACAAGTTCTGGGAGTAACAGAGGGTTAGGACGTGACAAGGTATGAGGAAGACAGGGTAACAGATGAACAAGTTCTGGGAGTAACAGAGGGTTAGCGCATGACAGGGTATGAGGGAGACAGGGTAACAGATGGACGAACTTAGCTTATCATTAACACCTAACAACAATCACCCAACACCCTTCTTTAGCTGAAAGGCCTCTGTGATATCTGTATGCCGAAGGCCTTCTGTGAGTTCGAAACGTTGGTTGAAATGTTCTGTTAAATCTGTGAGTTCTGTGAGAGAAAATACTCCCCAGCGAGTCTCAAAGATGTTCTTTTTCTCACAGATAACACAGAAGAACAGAACACACAGTATTCCACAGAGACATTAAGTCAACCGATTTCACAGAACCTTACAGCCACCTTTAGCAGTAACGCTCTGTGCGCTCTGTATGCCGAAGGCGTTCTGTGAGCTCGAAATGTGCGCCAAAAGGCTCAGTGAACTCTGTGCGCTCTGTGAGAGAAAAAAACACCCTGCGTGAGAGAAAAAACTCCCCAGCAACTTGTATGAGTCTTATCTTATCGAGAGGGTGCGTTCTATTTCTCACAGATTTACACAGAAGAACAGAACACACAGCATTCCACAGAGACATTAAGTCAACCGATTTCACAGAGCGTTACAGCTAATCTTAGTTGAAAGGCCTCTGTGAATTCTGTATGCCGGAGGCCTTCTGGAACCTCACCCCCAGCCCCTCTCCGAATGAAGAGGGGAGTGATTACCGAGGCTACCCCTACCTCGCTGCGTGCGTCGTGATGCGAGTATGGTCTCATCTCGATACTTTTATGACTAATCATCAACACCTAACATCCATCACCCACCACCCATCTATGGCTAATCCTTAACACCTAACACCCATCACTCAACACCCACCTTTAGCTAATCATCAACACCTAACATCCATCAACCAACACCCGACAGAGGCCTCACCCCCAGCCCCTCTCCGAATGGAGAGGGGAGTGATTACCGAGATACCCCTACTTGTCCTCCAAATGTTTAGCGTTCCTTCTCCTTCTATTAGCAGGCTAATAGGGGTAACCTCACATACTACGCCCCTTCCCTGCGGGGGAGGGGCCACTCTCTCATGGGTTCGAAACTGTGCGCAAAAAGGCTCTGTTAAATCAGTGAGTTCTGTGAGAGAAAGAACTCTCCAGCGAGTCACATGCGTCTCATCTCTTAGAGAGGGTGCTTTCTTTTTCTCACAGAAAAACACAGAAGAACAGATTTCACAAAGCCTCACAGAGACATTAAGTCAACCGATAACACAGAACATTACAGCCAACATTAGCTGAAACGCTCTGTGATATCTGTATGCCGGAGGCGTTCTGTGGGTTCGAAACTGTGCGC
>NZ_JH114182.1:0-1473 GCF_000224595.1 Prevotella sp. C561
GTATAGAAGGCTACTTGGTATTCAATACTCGTAAACTTCCTTAAGGGTGATGTAGCCTGGCCTAGTGTCCTTACCCATATCACACCAGCCTTGTAGACGGGCGATTATCCATGCTGCCCATGGTAGGCTGTCCTCTTTGAAAGGATTTCTTCCATCTTTTGACCTCGGGGTTCTTGGTGTGTATCATTCCCATGAGTGCATGTAGAACTACTAATTGGACGTTTGTAAAGAGTATGCGGGCTGATACTTCTTCTCGTTTCGTGTCGTATGACCTCTTAAGTATCAGACACTTAAGTACTGCCGATATGGTTAGAGAAATCATCTTCTTTGTGCTCTCGCCATCCTCTAATTGTATGTCTTCTATTCCAAATCCCTTGGATTTCATTAGTCGGAAAAGTTCCTCGATGAGCCAACGACATCTATACCAGTCGATACATTGCACTGCTTGGGCAAGACTGGTAACCTCGTGTGAAGTCAGTAAACGCCATTCTACGGGCTCTTCTCCTGCAGGAACAGAGTCGGCACGTTCCTTGACATGTACGCAATAAATATCTAACTTCTCCTTACCGCCTGCATTTGAATGTGGTGCGTGAAGGGTGATAGGCATAAAACGTACCTCCATAACGGCTGTTCTGTTCTTTCGACCTTGCCGTCCGGGGAGTGAGAAGCTGTACTCGCCCATAGGTTTCTGCTTGGCTAAATGCTCTGTAAGTGTATCTAAATCAGCACCTACGCTACTCTTGCGATTATGGGTAGAACGTATCAGAAAGTCGCATCCCACTTCCAAAGTCTCGTCCATAAAGGCGTAGACATCGCTCTCACGATCGCCAACTATTGTCTTACGAACATCACTTGGGATGCACTCCGCGCTCTCCTTTGCAGACAAAGTCCACCGATAGGATTCCTTATCCTTATATGGTAAAGTAGCTCGTTTATTGGTCTTCTTTCGACCTTCTATGCGCTCACGATTCCATATTCTCACAGAGGAAAAGCCTATAGGAAGGCATGATTCAGCGTCCACAATCATAGTTGGATGTACGAAAATAGAATACTTTTTCAGTTGCATAGAACCATCTCCAAAGTCGGGGTCATCCTCCTTCAAACGCCCTTTCATGTGGTCGTAAGAGAGCTCCGTAGTGTCTTGTATGCATAGTACATGTTTATGTCCAACACACTCACTACCAGATAATTGCCTTATTCTATCTATTAGATCTTCCATATCCCAGTTCTTATTACGTAGTACTCTATAGGCACCAACTTTAGGTGCCTTATCTTCGAAGCACTTATTAATAACCGCACTCTGTTTCTCTACCATCTTATCGAACAAGCTATTAACTCTTCATTCGATTCTCTTATCTCCTCCGAGGGAGTCAAATATGTTGTTTAATTGCATATACAAAGATACTAAAAACCATGACATACGCAAGTATTTACTGAGTATCAATGTGTTATAATGTTAAAAGATGTGTAGAA
>NZ_JH114183.1:0-1473 GCF_000224595.1 Prevotella sp. C561
GGCGCACATTTCGAGCCCACAGAACGCCTCCGGCATACAGAGAACACAGAGCGTTTCTGCTAAAATTGGCTGTAAGGTTCTGTGAGTTCTGCCGCCCGCAAGGGCTCTGTGAAATGCTGTGTGTTCTGTTCATCTGTGTTATTCTGTGAGAAAAGAATGTTTGAGAGCAGTTGGGGGAGGCTTTTCTCTCACAGAGCGCACGTATGCAAAAGTCGTAGGGTGCATTTTCTCTCACAGAACTCACAGATTTAACAGAACCTTTTTGCACACTGTTTCGAACTCACAGAAGGCCTCCGGCATACAGATGTCACAGAACGTTACAACTAAAGGTGGGTGTTGGGTGTTGGTTGTTTGGTGTTGATGATTAGCTAAGGAGACGTCGGGGTGGGTCCACATTCTTATTACGACACAAACAGCGAAGTAGGGGTAACCTCGGTGATCACTCCCCTCTCCATTCGGAGAGGGGCTGGGGGTGAGGCTTCTGATGGGTGTTGGGTGATGGGTGTTAGGTGTTGATGATTAGCCACATGGGTATCTCGGTGATTATGCCCCTTCCCTTCGGGCTACTCTTTCTACACATCTTTTTAACATTATAACATATTGATACTCAGTAAAATACTTGCGTATGTCATGGTTTTTTAGTATCTTTGTATATGCAATTAAACAACATATTTGACTCCCTCGGAGGAGATAAGAGAATCGAACGAAGAGTTAATAGCTTGTTCGATAAGATGGTAGAGAAACAGAGTGCGGTTATTAATAAGTGCTTCGAAGACAAGGCACCTAAAGTTGGTGCCTATAGAGTACTACGTAATAAGAACTGGGATATGGAAGATCTAATAGATAGAATAAGGCAATTCTCTGGTAGTGAGTGTGTTGGATATAAACATGTACTATGCATACAAGACACTACGGAGCTCTCTTACGACCACATGAAAGGGCGTTTGAAGGAGGATGATCCCGACTTTGGAGATGGTTCTATGCAACTGAAAAAGTATTCTATTTTCGTACATCCAACAATGATTGTGGACGCTGAATCTTGCCTTCCTATAGGCTTCTCCTCTGTGAGAATATGGAATCGTGAGCGCATAGAAGGACGAAAGAAGACCAATAAACGAGCAACTTTACCATATAAGGATAAGGAATCCTACCGGTGGACTTTGTCTGCAAAGGAAAGCGCAGAGTGCATCCCAAGTGATGTTCGTAAGACAATAGTTGGCGATCGTGAGAGCGATGTCTACGCCTTTATGGACGAGACTTTGGAAGTGGGATGCGACTTTCTGATACGTTCAACTCATAATCGCAAGAGTAGTGTAGGTGCTGATTTAGATACACTTACAGAGCATTTAGCCAAGCAGAAACCTATGGGCGAGTACAGTTTCTCACTCCCCGGACGACAAGGTCGAAAGAACAGAACAGCCGTTATGGAGGTACGTTTANGCCTATCACCCTTCACGCACCACATTCAAATGC
>NZ_JH114184.1:0-1438 GCF_000224595.1 Prevotella sp. C561
CTGTTTATTCAAGGAATACTTCAGCGTAGTAGGTTTTATTTGTATACAGGTTCAGAACGTCCTGCCTTCCCGTTCGCACCCATTTTGCCGGCACGCTGACAAAATGCAGGATAAAGGCTTTCAGTCTGCTTGTCTTTTTCAGCGGCTTGACCTTTTCGCTGATATGACGGACGAGATAGAGATAGAAGTTCTTCAGCATGGCAGTAACCATCATGAAAACCATGTTCTCAGCCATAAAGGAAAATGGCAGATGTGACCATCCAAAGTCATTGTTCTGTATGTCGAAGTTTTTTCACTAGCCCCACGCTCATTATAAAATGTAATGATGTCCTTCTCGGTAGACACCCAGTCATTGGTGAGGATACAGCGGTATGTGTATATTACTCCGAACAAATCCGTCTGTTGCTTGCCATCCTTGTCTTTCAAAGGACTACGCTGTACGACAAGTCTGTATGACTTTCCTTCTATTAAGCTGTCCATGCTGATGGATGTGACATCGCATTTCTCATAGCCAATCTCAACGTTTTTCCATTCCTTCAACTGTTGGAAATTCTCGTAGCGACTGCCACAGTTGGCAGCACGTATATAGAACGTGTTGCAGCGCTGCTCTACGGTTTGGATGATTTCCTTTGAAAACGACCCGCAGTCGGCACGGAAACGCTCTATTACCACACCAAGTTCTGAGGTTACACGGTCCATAATGCGACGGAGCGTGTCTTCTTGATGGTATCTCACATTGGTGTTTCCGTCACGGTTCTCACCTCCGACTATGATTCCCCCAATGGAAGCTCAACCAGGGAAATAGCCAAAATCCTGCTTGTAAGAATACTTTGCATCGAACTTGTGGGATGGAATAAACTGGTGGTCAAAGTCCAGGTCAACATGACTGCCCGCCTTTATAAGCCCCATTCTCCGTATCATCCGTAATAGTAAGGTGTTCAGCTTCTCTGCCGTGTTGAAACTGTAAGACTTGCCGGAGATTTCGCTCTTGTAGACAATATTTTCCTCGGCAAGCTCCTTTAGTCCGCGCCCCACAGTGTCGGCACCGGGTAATAGCGTGTCAGGTCTCTGCTTGAACTGCCCTATAAGCACATTGATGTCCTCAAGGCACTCTCCACCACAAAGGTAGCTGAAGAAGAGAGAGCCGAAAATACTTCCATGGCTGAATGCCTTGCCGCTGCATCCACGTCTGCCCAATACGGATTCGGTAAGTTTTTCAAAGTCCAGCTTTGAGAAAACGTCCATAATATGATAAATTCCACCGAAAGAAGTGATATTCTCGTTTTTAATTGCTACCTTTGTCATGTCAGATTTTTTATTTGTTTTTCTGTAGGTAGCACTAAGGTAAGTGAAATTTCTGACATATCCAAGTGTTTTGAGAACTTTGTTTCTCAGACACTTGGAGTTTTACAAGAATTTATGCTGCGGAATTAAGGAA
>NZ_JH114185.1:0-1392 GCF_000224595.1 Prevotella sp. C561
CGCACCCACTCGATGAGATAAGGCCTATGAGACTCGCTGGGGAGTTCCTTCTTTCACGAAGGATATTTCTTTCTCTCACAGAACTCACAGATTTAACAGAACCCATTTGCGCACTGTTTCGATCCCACAGAAGGCCTCCGGCATACAGAATTCACAGAACGTTACTGCTATCGTCGATACCAATAAGGAGGCAAAAAGCAGCCTACATCCAGCTCACATGGGTATTTCGGTGATTACTCCCCTTCCCTCCGGGGGAGGGGTCGGGGGAGGGGCTTCTAACCTATTGGGTATTTCGGTGATCACTCCCCTTCCCTTCGGGGGAGGGGACGGGGGAGGGGCCAACTGTGATATAGTGTTATCTCGGTACTCCTTCCTCTTACCCTTTTCTCTCCTTCACCCTTTTACTCTTTGTCAATATTTTTACTCCTCTTAATCTTTCCATGTGCTTCTCTTGATTTAAGAACATGCCTTTCAACGTTCGAGAATATGCCTTTCTTGCGTATTGAAGGGGCCTTTCTTGTATCAAGGGGGACGTCCTCTTCAATACTCTGTGTAATTGTTTGATTTCTTGTGAGTTATGTGCTTATTCCTTCGAGATAATTACGTCTCTCAATGTAGTAGCTTTAATCGAAATAATGTAATGATTCTTTCCGCTTTTGTAAGTTGTTTGTTAGTAAGCGAATCGGTTTCATTACTACTCGATTGAGGTACATGCACGTCTTATTTAATTTATTATTTCTCATGCTTAAGTATTCATTTTTGTTATCGTTTAGCTATCTTTCTTTCGCCGCATATTCCCGAATTTTGTTTACGTGAACAACCCCCAAGAATGATTTTATACATATCTAACGAGCGTAAAACACTCTTTCTGTTGTGTAAAAGATAATCCATCATTATACAGGTCATAACATTGTTCTGTTTATTCAAGTATTTTTATTCCTCCCACAGTCCTTTAGTCTCTGTGATTTCTGTCACCTTTAGGGTTCTGTGCAACTCCTCTGTAAATTCTGTTTATCTGTGAACTCTGTGAGAGAAGGAAATGTTCAGCGCTTTTCTTGTTTATTATCTCATAAAATAATTACTCGTTTCTGTCTCGTCAATTAGTACAGATTTTTGTGCATCCAAAGAGCTGACAGAGGTATTTAGAGTTATTCTGTCCCCTCTTTAAGTTGCCTTTTTCCTATCCATCCCACCCATTACAACTGTTCCCTCTTTTATTCTGTTTCTTTTTAAGCAGCTTTTTCCCTATCCATCTCACCCGTTACAACTGTTCCCTCTGTTATTCTGTCTTCTTTTTAAGCAGCCTTTTCCCTATCCATTTCACCCGTTACTACTGTTCCCTCTGTTATTCTGTCTTCTCTTTAAGCTGCCTTTTTCTTATCCATCTCACCC
>NZ_JH114186.1:0-1340 GCF_000224595.1 Prevotella sp. C561
AAAGTAACGTTTAAAAAATAACTTGGTATTTTTTGTCTCTCCATGAAACCTTGTAGTTCCATTTCGGTAGCTCTTCATCAAAGGTAATATGCCGTTGACAGACATCATCATAATTGCTATCCACACAACGAGAAGTGTCGTACTTCTTTCTGTTGATGTTGGTGAAGACACAAAGGCCGGATTTCGTTCTGGCCTCTGCGGCAAGTTCGCATGCCTGCTCAACGCTCTCGAAGGAAATACCACTCCATACTCTGGTGATTTGAGAGAAAAGCCTGTGTTCAATGGGGTTCCACTTCGACGTGTACGGGGGATAGTGCGCCACTATTATGTCAATATGGAGGTCTTCGGAAAGTTTGATCAGCTCTTGCTTGAAAAGCCTGCTGGAACTGCTGTTGGAACCTCCACCGTCACAGAGCAACATGATGGCAGTTGCATGTGGATAGATGTCTTGGAGCACACGATACCAGTAGTACTTGAAGTTGTCGCAGAAGAACCCGGCTGTGTCATGGCTTATTCCGAAGCTCATGTATCCAGTATTCTTTTGAACATCGTAGATGCCATAGGGAATGATTTTGCCGCTTGCAAAGGAGGGGAAGTCATGGTCCCTGCATCGCGGCGACCTGTCGCAGTATACCTGTCCGCCTCTTCTGAATGGGCCGACCAACTCTTTCTTCTTCGTGTCTATACTGAAGACGGGTATGTGATTTTCTTCACACATGCTTCTCATTGCGGAGATTTTCTCGAACTGTTCGTTTCTTTTATTGCACTCTGCCATCGAGGTACACTTCTTCGGAGTGCGTTTCTTGAATCCCTCTTTGGATATGATTTGTTTGAGGGTGTGATAGCTTATGCTTATTCCGTAATCCACCTCCATCTTGTCTCTTATGATGCCAGGCGAATAGAAAAGCATGCGTACGCTCTCATCTTGCGGCAAGCCGCCTATGGCATCTTCCGTAATCTCCCGGAAGATGTCGATATACTCGGGATGAACACTGAGAATACTCTTTCTGCCTCCACCTTTCTTCCTTATGTGTCCGGCAGCAATTGTGTCCCCGCTCTCAAGCTCGTGAATACCTCTATACACTGTATTTCTGGTGACATGATATGTTTTGCAGACCAGACTCACGCCGTGCGTTCCAAGTTCCATCGCCTTGTGGGCACAGAACAACCTGCGTTGGCGTTCGTCCAGATTGGCGACTTCTGGGAAACTCCCTGATTTGTCGCACTCGCTATGTCTTCTCTTGTATGCTTCCACCTGCGCCCTGCGCAAGGGCAAAGATACAAAAAATAAACGACAACAAAGAATTAAACAACAACGTATATCATTACGTATCAGTTAA
>NZ_JH114187.1:0-1246 GCF_000224595.1 Prevotella sp. C561
GAGAAACAAAGTTACTCAAAACACTTGGATATGTCAGAAATTTCACCTATCTTGGTGACTACAAACATAATAAGTAAGCAAAAATCTGACATGACAAAGGTAGCAATTAAAAACGAGAATATCACTTCTTTCGGTGGAATTTATCATATTATGGACGTTTTCTCAAAGTTGGGCTTTGAAAAACTTACCGAGTCTGTATTGGGCAAACGTGGAAGTAGTGGCAAAGCATTCAGCCATGGAAATATTTTCGGCTCTCTCTTCTTCAGTTACCTTTGTGGTGGAGAATGCCTTGAGGACATCAATGTGCTTATAGGGCAGTTCAAGCAGAGACCTAATACGCTATTACCCGGTGCCGACACTGTGGGGCGCGGACTAAAGGAGCTTGCTGAAGAGAACATTGTCTACAAGAGCGAGACCTCCGGCAAGTCGTATAGTTTCAACACGGCAGAAAAGTTGAATACCTTACTTTTACGGATGATACGGAGAATGGGGCTTATAAAGGTGGGCAGTCATGTTGACCTGGACTTTGACCACCAGTTTGTTCCTGCCCACAAGTTCGATGCAAAGTATTCTTACAAGCAGGATTTTGGCTATTTCCCTGGTTGGGCTTCCATTGGAGGAATCATAGTCGGAGGTGAGAATCGTGACGGAAATACCAATGTGAGATTCCATCAGGAGGACACGCTCCGTCGCATTATGGACCGTGTAACCTCAGAACTTGGTGTGGTAATAGAGCGTTTCCGTGCCGACTGCGGATCGTTCTCAAAGGAAATCATACAAACCGTAGAGCAGCGCTGCAACACGTTCTACATTCGTGCAGCCAACTGCGGCAGTCGCTATGAGAATTTCCGACAGTTGAAGGAATGGAAAAACGTTGAGATTGGCTATGAGAAATGCGATGTCACATCCATCAGCATGGACAGCTTGATAGAAGGAAAGTCATACAGACTTGTCGTACAGCGTAGTCCTTTGAAAGACAAGGATGGCAAGCAACAGACGGATATGTTCGGAGTAATATACACATACCGCTGTATCCTCACCAATGCCTGGGTGTCTACCGAGAAGGACATCATTACATTCTATAATGAGCGTGGGGCAAGTGAAAAGAACTTCGACATACAGAACAATGACTTTGGATGGTCACATCTGCCATTTTCCTTTATGGCTGAGAACATGGTTTTCATGATGGTTACCGCCATGCTGAAGAACTTCTATCTCTATCTCGTCCGTCATATCAGCGAAAGGT
>NZ_JH114188.1:0-1213 GCF_000224595.1 Prevotella sp. C561
CTATGCCTTATTCATATAAGACCTGTGTTGTCTTTCCCAAAGTATTCACCCGTTTCCGCATTGAAACTATGTGTAGTGCGCATTCCGTGTTCTGTAATATCGATAGACCAACCCGCAGGGATAGTCTTTGACCCTTCAGCACGAGTCGACAGCCAAAAGTAGATGTCAATATTAGGCTCATCGCCCTCTTTCACGAACTTCTCCTGACCCTTTCCAGTTTTTCTATCTATATACCCTTCCTTCTCAAGCCAGCGCAGGATGTTTATAGGTTTCAGGCGCAGCTTCTCAAACTTCTTGTCCTCATCGGTTTCTTTTATAAGGTTGCCTTGATTGTCATACTCGCGCCAAATGCCAATATCAATAGATGAACAGAAAAAGCGTTTTCCCGACTCTATGAGAACTCCGTTTTTATGGAATATTCTTACTTCCTTGTAGTAAGTAAAAGGAGGGATTGTTACCAAAGCATCATAATCCTTATCAAAATACACCTTAACCTGTGTACTATCTCTATCCACATAAATGGCAAAGCTGTTGTCTCCATCTTTACCATTTACTTCCTTGATTTTGCTTTTATAATATTGTACATCGAATCTTTCAGTTGTCTTCATTGTTGTTGCCTCCTTGTCTTTTTGCGCATTGCAGCAAGTACAGTACAACGCAGTTAGTAATATTAGAATGAGATGTTTCATACTTTTATTCTTGTCATTATCTTTTTCTACTTATAGTTCTAAGTTTGACGAGACTATGCCTTATTCATATAAGACCTGTGTTGTCTTTCCCAAGTATTCACCCGTTTCCGCATTGAAACTATGTGTAGTGCGCATTCCGTGTTCTGTAATATCGATAGACCAACCCGCAGGGATAGTCTTTGACCCTTCAGCACGAGTCGACAGCCAAAAGTAGATGTCAATATTAGGCTCATCGCCCTCTTTCACGAACTTCTCCTGACCCTTTCCAGTTTTTCTATCTATATACCCTTCCTTCTCAAGCCAGCGCAGGATGTTTATAGGTTTCAGGCGCAGCTTCTCAAACTTCTTGTCCTCATCGGTTTCTTTTATAAGGTTGCCTTGATTGTCATACTCGCGCCAAATGCCAATATCAATAGATGAACAGAAAAAGCGTTTTCCCGACTCTATGAGAACTCCGTTTTTATGGAATATTCTTACTTCCTTGTAGTAAGTAAAAGGAGGGATTGTTACCAAAGCATCATAAT
>NZ_JH114189.1:0-1201 GCF_000224595.1 Prevotella sp. C561
GAAATGCGATGTCACATCCATCAGCATGGACAGCTTAATAGAAGGAAAGTCATACAGACTTGTCGTACAGCGTAGCCTTTGAAAGACAAGGATGGCAAGCAACAGACGGATATGTTCGGAGTAATATACACATACCGCTGTATCCTCACCAATGACTGGGTGTCTACCGAGAAGGACATCATTACATTTTATAATGAGCGTGGGGCTAGTGAAAAAAACTTCGACATACAGAACAATGACTTTGGATGGTCACATCTGCCATTTTCCTTTATGGCTGAGAATATGGTTTTTCATGATGGTTACTGCCATGCTGAAGAACTTCTATCTCGTCCGTCATATCAGCGAAAAGGTCAAGCCGTTGAAAAAGACAAGCAGGCTGAAAGTCTTTATCCTGCATTTTGTCAGCGTACCAGCAAAATGGGTGAGAACGGGAAGGCAGAACGTTCTGAACCTATATACAAATCAAACCTACTACGCTGAAGTATTCCTTGAATAAACAGTATTTCTTTGTGGTGTTTTCATACTTCCCCATTGGTTTGGGTGGGGGGATTTCATGCCTATGCAAGAACCAAGAACCCCAGAAAAGTCCCAAATCAATGGATAAATACCAAAATGTCACGTCAATATATAAAAGTAGATTGCAAAGAATAATGCTGCGGAATTGAGGTTTATAAAGTTTGTCTTATAAATAATATATAACTTTGTAAAGCGAACTTTATAAGAACACATGTTTCTTATTAAATGTAATTTATATGAGTATTAGTAAAGATGTCATCAAACAGTGCCTGATTAGTAAGCAGCGTGAGGTGGATGAGGCGGTACTTGTGGAACGTCCCCATAGACTTTGAAGAGAATGGCAATTATGTGATAGTTGGTGTGAGGCATGCGGGCAAGTCGTATCTGCTGTATCAGCGTGTGCGACAACTACAGGTAGCAGGAAAGGGATGGGCGTGATCACCGAGATACCCCTATGGCTAATCATCAACACCTAACATCTATCACCCAACACCCAACAATAGCTGTAACGTTCTGTGCTTTCGGTTGACTTAATGTCTCTGTGCACCTTTGTGAAATCTTTTCTTCTGTGTAGTTCTGTGAGAAAAAGAATAAAGAGAGAACATGAGAGATAGCGGCCCCTCCCCCGAAGGACCGTGGATCACCGAGATACCCTACTGGCTAATCATCAACACCTAACATCTAT
>NZ_JH114190.1:0-1194 GCF_000224595.1 Prevotella sp. C561
CGCTCTTGTAGACAATGTTCTCTTCAGCAAGCTCCTTTAGTCCGCGCCCAACAGTGTCGGCACCGGGTAATAGCGTATTAGGTCTCTGCTTGAACTGCCCTATAAGCACATTGATGTCCTCAAGGCATTCTCCACCACAAAGGTAACTGAAGAAGAGAGAGCCGAAAATACTTCCATGGCTGAATGCTTTGCCACTACTTCCACGTTTGCCCAATACAGATTCGGTAAGTTTTTCAAAGCCCAACTTTGAGAAAACGTCCATAATATGATAAATTCCACCGAAAGAAGTGATATTCTCGTTTTTAATTGCTACCTTTGTCATGTCAGATTTTTGCTTACTTGTTATGTTTGCAGCACTAAGATAGGTGAAATTTCTGACATATCCAAGTGTTTTGAGAACTTTGTTTCTCAGACACTTGGAGTTCTTACAAGAATTTATGCTGCGGAATTAAGGAGTTATATAAAATTGATGGAACTGGTTGTGATTTGCTTCAAAATGTGTATCTTTGCATTAGCACGTACAACCGATGACCAGGTGAAGCTACTGCTACGCTGTTGTGATTTGCTTCAAAATGTGTATCTTTGCATTAGCACGTACAACTAGTCAATTATCTTATAGCAAGCAGTACTGTTGTGATTTGCTTCAAAATGTGTATCTTTGCATTAGCACGTACAACGGCGGAGCGTCAGAAGAAACAACATCAGTGGTTGTGATTTGCTTCAAAATGTGTATCTTTGCATTAGCACGTACAACAAATCTCCCTATTAGGGTGATTGAGTTTCAGTTGTGATTTGCTTCAAAATGTGTATCTTTGCATTAGCACGTACAACTAGTCAATTATCTTATAGCAAGCGGTAGAGTTGTGATTTGCTTCAAAATGTGTATCTTTGCATTAGCACGTACAACTCCTTGTCTTCGATAGCTTCTTCTGTCAGGTTGTGATTTTGCTTCAAAATGTGTATCTTTGCATTAGCACGTACAACGTAACCTAACTGAGGGTATCTCAGAATTTGGTTGTGATTTGCTTCAAAATGTGTATCTTTGCATTAGCACGTACAACAAGATTCTATCAAAGTAACCTAACTGAGGGTTGTGATTTGCTTCAAAATGTGTATCTTTGCATTAGCACGTACAACCGGTATCAAAAGGACGCTACAAGCTTGTAGTTGTGATTTGCTTCAAAATGTGTATCC
>NZ_JH114191.1:0-1107 GCF_000224595.1 Prevotella sp. C561
AAATTAGAGTCCTTAATTAAGGGAATTAGAAATGATGTTTTTGGAAAACTTAGGAAAAGTGTTGGTTTTAATGCAATGATTAGCGATGTTCTTAGCTATGAACAACCACAATCATATCTTGTTGAAGATACTGAATATACAAATGAAGGAACTCCTGTACTAACAGCAAACAAAGCCTTTATCTTGGGCTACACATCAGAAATAGAAGGAATATATGACAAGGGTGATTGCATCATATTCGATGATTTCACTCTTGATTGTAAATATGTTGATTTTTCTTTCAAGGTCAAATCTTCTGCCATAAAAATTCTAACGGCAAAGAATAAAGAACTTTTGCGCTATACATTTGAGTTTTTGAAATATCTTGATTTGTCTACAGAGGAGCATAAAAGACATTATATTACAGAAACGCAAAATAAGGAATTCATTTTGCCAACTGTGCAAATAATCAGAACCATAGCCCATGCTTTTTATGCGTTATCATTATGGAAGGAAACTATTGTAAAGCAAAGATATGCGTTTGAAAAACAAAAACAACACCTACTTCGCCAGATGTTCATATAAACATCTGACGGAGCAAGTATTGCTTCTGCAAACTTAGACTTGTTAAAAGCCCATGCTCTACTGTTAGTCTTTTATCTATTGCGGACAACAGCCTTGCATATTGAAGTTGTTCCTTATATGTCGGACAGAAGACTTTGGCTTTACTATAGTATTTGAAATAAATATGAGGTATAGCCATACCAGTTTTGTAGGGCTCAAAGTTAAATACTTTCAGCATATAGTAAAGATATTGAGGCGAATAGCCTTCTTTAGCTCGTAAAATATTCAATGTTCCTGTTGCAGAGCATTTGCCCGTAACATACGATGTGCTTCCTACACCCGAACCATCTTTGATAATATAGATTGCTTCATTCTCTGTATTATAATTGTCGAGGTAGCCAACGACGCCATTTGCACCATATACAGGATATGTACCATGCTCTGAAACATCTCTTTCTTGTAGAGTTGAAGAACTACATGACAAGCAGTCTGACAAGCGAACATTGGCTTCGTTATAGCGGACTATATTCTGTGCTATTCCCTTAATTAAGGATTTGGAAGTTT
>NZ_JH114192.1:0-1078 GCF_000224595.1 Prevotella sp. C561
CTCAGACAGAATGACATAATGACAGGGAGAGACAGAGGGCACAGAACAATTGGAGATTTTAATGTTCTCAGACAGAATGACATAATGACAGGGAGAGACTGAAAGCTCTTACATAGACAGAATGATACAAACACAAAGAGTGGATGAGGGGTAGAATAAATATGGCTTTGAATGTGTATAAGATATTAAACCTTTGTTATTTAATGTTGTATCAATTGCTTTTATGAAATTATATGATTACTTTTGACAACGAAAATGACAACAGATTGCAAATCTTCCTCTTCTTCCAAAGAGCAAGACTGTTTTACAGCCACACGCAGAGGAGACTTCAAAACGTTGTTAGGGGTTTTCTCTTTTTTGTTTCTCATACGTGAGGGAAATTAAGATGACCTCGTTTTCTTATTTTTCTAACTACTTTAAAATTATCTATCATGAGTTCATTTAGAGCAACATTGGAATTAGGTGGCAAGGAGTACGACGTACTCTATTCTAACTACGAGTTCAGTCGTACGACTGACAAGAAGGGTCAGCCTGCATCAAGTATCTCTGGTGGTCGTATCAGCGTCACTATCGAGTCTACTGATGACACTTCTACTATCGAGGCTATGCTCAACAGTCAGTTCAAACCTGTTGAGGGTAAGATTGTTTACAAGAAGAGTGAGGAGGATGCTAAGATGAAGGAGATTTCTTTCAAGAATGCTTACATCGTTCACTACAAGGAGACACTCGACGTAAACAACGAGGCGCCGATGACCATCGCGATGACCTTCTCTGCTGAGAATATCACCGTGGGTAATGCCGAGCTCGATAACCGCTGGCCTCGTTCATAGGTCTAAGAAACTTAAGGACCGTGTCGGGCTACGTGCTTGACATGGTCCTTTTAGCTTTCTATTTAGGTCTCACCGCAGTAGGACATACCTATAAGCAGCTGAGGTCGCCACCTTATTATATATAGGGCACAAATCTTATCAAATAGCTTTTCAGCCTTAATTACCTCAAAAAATATATTCAATGGCAATACCTTTTAATCCCATCTCCATCACTATAGGAAAGGATGGACTTTCTTCTTTTAAATCAC
>NZ_JH114193.1:0-1019 GCF_000224595.1 Prevotella sp. C561
AGCTGTAAGGCACAAGGTAATAATAATATCAAAACAGAACAAAACTTTTGGAAAGAACAACAGAGAGATTTGATACATCTACCTATTATATGGAAAGGCAAGGACATGAATATCAATTTGAGCATTACTTGCGAGGTAAAGTGCGGCAGTTTGGAGGTGATAATGGCTCTAATTATATAGAATATGCCAGAAAAGACAACAGCCTATTTGGAACGTGTAAGGAGTATTACAATAAAACGGGAACTCTAAAGTTAGTGGGAAAATATTATTATAATAGATTTAATGCGGGCATCTGGAAAGAGTATGATGAGAATGGTTATTTAATAGATGAATACGACCAAGATGCCCCTTATAAAAACTATCCATGGGAAAAAGTGGAGAAGTTTGTAAAGGAAGAGTTAAAGCTGGATTTATTCGATAAGAATGTTTCTATAAGGCGATATGTAAGTGATAAAACCAATATACCAGTATGGATTATTCATTACAAGGTAGGATCAAATATAGTTTCTATTAAAATAAATGCCAATACAGGAGAAATCATAAAGAAAGGTACAAATCCTATAATAAAGTAGAATGGTAAAAATTGTAACTGATGGAGCTATTATGTGTTGCACTTTAGGAACTTGGCAAGCTAAGTTGACAGTTCTTAGTCAAAGTTTCCGAAGTATTTCGGGAGCATTGGTAGCGACTGAGGAAGATGAAATTGGTTTAATTAATATCCCAAGTTTTGGAGTTTGCAAATGTAGTTCTCCGAATCCTCCTTGCATTCCCCAGCCACAAGGATGGCAACAAACAACACAGAAAGACAGTATCAATGAACTGCTAATAAAATTATAAAAATGATAAGACGAATAATTACATTACTTACATTGCTTGTGGTAATAAGTAGCTGTAAGGCACAAGGTAATAATAATATCAAACAGAACAAAAACTTTTGGAAAGAACAACAGAGAGATTTGATACATCTACCTATTATATGAAAGGCAAGGACATGAATATCAATTTGAGCATTACTTGCG
>NZ_JH114194.1:0-1004 GCF_000224595.1 Prevotella sp. C561
TGACCTGGACTTTGACCCACCAGTTCGTTCCAGCCACCAAGCTCGATGCAAAGTATTCTTACAAGCAGGACTTTGGTTATTTCCCTGGTTGGGCTTCCATTGGAGGAATCATAGTCGGAGGTGAGAATCGTGACGGAAACACCAATGTGAGATTCCATCAGGAAGACACGCTCCGTCGCATTATGGACCGTGTAACCTCAGAACTTGGTGTGGTAATAGAGCGTTTCCGTGCTGACTGCGGGTCGTTCTCAAAGGAAATCATACAAACCGTAGAGCAGCGCTGCAACACGTTCTACATTCGTGCTGCCAACTGCGGCAGTCGCTACGAGAATTTCCAACAGTTGAAGGAATGGAAAAACGTTGAGATTGGCTATGAGAAATGCGATGTCACATCCATCAGCATGGACAGCTTAATAGAAGGAAAGTCATACAGACTTGTCGTACAGCGTAGTCCTTTGAAAGACAAGGATGGCAAGCAACGGACGGATATGTTCGGAGTAATATACACATACCGCTGTATCCTCACCAATGACTGGGTGTCTACCGAGAAGGACATCATTACATTCTATAATGAGCGTGGGGCAAGTGAAAAGAACTTCGACATACAGAACAATGACTTCGGATGGTCACATCTGCCATTTTCCTTTATGGCTGAGAATGGTTTTCATGATGGTTACCGCTATGCTGAAGAACTTCTATCTCTATCTCGTCCGTCATATCAGCGAAAAGGTCAAGCCGCTGAAAAAGACAAGCAGACTGAAAGCCTTTATCCTGCATTTTGTCAGCGTACCAGCAAAATGGGTGAGAACGGGAAGGCAGAACGTTCTGAACCTATATACAAATAAAACATACTACTCTGAAGTATTCCTTGAATAAACAGTATTTCTTTGTGGATATCATATCCCCCATTGGGTTTGGGTGGGGGGATTTCATGCCTATGCAAGAACCAAGAACCCCAGAAAAGTCCCAAATCAATGGATAAATACCAAAATGTCACGTCAATA
>NZ_JH114195.1:0-928 GCF_000224595.1 Prevotella sp. C561
ACCTCCGGCAAGTCTTACAGTTTCAACACGGCAGAGAAGCTGAACACCTTACTATTACGGATGATACGGAGAATGGGGCTTATAAAGGTGGGCAGTCATGTTGACCTGGACTTTGACCACCAGTTTGTTCCTGCCCACAAGTTCGATGCAAAGTATTCCTACAAGCAGGATTTTGGCTATTTCCCTGGTTGGGCTTCCATTGGAGGAATCATAGTCGGAGGTGAGAATCGTGACGGAAACACCAATGTGAAATTCCATCAGGAGGACACGCTCCGTCGCATTATGGACCGTGTAACCTCAGAACTTGGTGTGGTAATAGAGCGTTTCCGTGCCGACTGTGGGGCGTTCTCAAAGGAAATCATCCAAACCGTAGAGCAGCACTGCAACACGTTCTATATTCGTGCTGCCAACTGCGGCAGTCGCTATGAGAACTTCCGACAGTTGAAAGAATGGAAAGGCGTTGAGCTCGGCTATGAGAAATGCGATGTCACGTCCATCAGCATGGACAGCTTGATAGAAGGAAAGTCATACAGACTTGTCGTACAGCGTAGTCCTTCGAAAGACAAGGATGGCAAGCAACGGACGGATATGTTCGGAGTAATATACACATACCGCTGTATCCTCACCAATGACTGGGTGTCTACCGAGAAGGACATCATTACATTTTATAATGAGTGTGGAGCAAGTGAAAAGAACTTCGACATACAGAACAATGACTTTGGATGGTCACATTTGCCATTTTCCTTTATGGCTGAGAACATGGTTTTCATGATGGTTACTGCCATGCTGAAGAACTTCTATCTCTATCTCGTCCGTCATATCAGCGAAAAGGTCAAGCCGCTGAAAAAGCAAGCAGACTGAAAGCCTTTATCCTGCATTTTGCAGCATACCAGCAAAATGGGGTGAGAACGAGAAGGCAGAACGTTCT
>NZ_JH114196.1:0-906 GCF_000224595.1 Prevotella sp. C561
CGGAGGTTTGGCGTACGTTTCGAGCCCACAGAACGCCTCCGGCATACAGAGTTCACAGAGCGTTACTGCTAATGTTGGCACGAATAAGGGACAACAAGTAGCCTACATCCTTCTTATAGGGGTATCTCGGTGATTACGCCCCTTCCCTTCGGGGGAGGGGAAGGGGGAGGGGCCATCATCTTTCTGAAACCTTGTGTGTTCTGTTCTTCTGTGTTTTTCTGTGAGAAATAGAACGCACCCACTGTAAGAGAAAGGACGCTTGAGAATCGCTGGGGAGTTTTTTCTCTCACAGAACTCACAGACTTAACAGAACCTTTTTGCGCACAGTTTCGAACTCACAGAACGCCTCCGGCATACAGAGTTCACAGAACGTTATAGCCAAAAATGGGTGTTGGGTGTTAGGTGTTAGGTGTTGATGATTAGTTATAGAGGGGGAAAGGGCAGTTAGTAGAAAGGGCAGTTATTGTTGTCAGTAAGGGCGTTGTCTTGCCATGTCATCTTACGCAAATCAGTGTTCTGCCATATATATTGATGCATCATAGACCTCTGTTTTAGTGCAACAAACTTACAACTTTTTTGCTATAATGACAAGTGTTTGCGGAGAAAAAAGCAGTTATTCTCCGCAAACTTGCGGAGAATATGCTTTCTATTCTTGGTATGAGAGTGAGTAGACGAGTGAACGAGTGGACAAGTTAACCAGCTGATTGTAGACAGGGGAAATAAAAGACAAGGTAACAGGAGAACGGGAGCTTTAGAGGAGACAGGTAACGAGTGGCAAGTTAACCAGCTGATTGAAGACAAAGGAAATAGAAGACAAAGTAACAGGAGAACGAGGGCTTTAGAGGAGACAGGTAACAAGTGGACAAGGGAGCCAGTTAATTGTAGACAGGGGAAATAGAAGACAAA
>NZ_JH114197.1:0-905 GCF_000224595.1 Prevotella sp. C561
CGAGCCCACAGAACGCCTCCGGCATACAGAGAACACAGAGGCCTTTCAACTAACATTAGCTGTAACGCTCTGTGAAATCGGTTGACTTAATGTCTCTGTGAAGCTTTGTGTGTTCTGTTCATCTGTGTTTTTCTGTGAGAAATAGAACGCACCCTCGCTATGAGATTAGGCCTATGAGACTCGCCGGGGAGTTTTTCTCTCACAGAACTCACAGATATAACAGAACATTTTTGCGCACTGTTTCGATCCCACAGAACGCCTCCGGCATACAGAATTCACAGAGGCCTCACCCCCAACCCCTCTCCGAATGGAGAGGGGAGTAGTATGTGAGGTTACCCCTATTGGCCTGCTGAAAGATGGAGAAGGAATGCTAAACGTATGGAGGACATGGAGGGGTATCTCGGTGATCACTCCCCTCTCCATTCGGAGAGGGGCTGGGGGTGAGGCCTCTGTTGGCTGTAATGTTCTGTGAGTTCTGCCGCCCGTAAGGGCTCTGTGAAATGCTGTGTGTTCTGTTCATCTGTGTTATTCTGTGAGAAAAAGTACGCACCCTCGCTATGAGATGACACCCAAGCAAATCACTGGGATGTATTATCTCTCACAGAACTCACAGATTTAACAGAGCGTTTTTGGCGCATGCGTTTGTTCATTGGAAATTTTTTCTCTCACAGAGCACACAGAGTTCACGGAGCTTTTTTGCGCACAGTTTCGAGCCCACAGAACGCCTTCGGCATACAGAGAACACAGAGCGTTTCTGCTAAAATTGGCTGTAAGGTTCTGTGAGTTCTGCCGCCCGTAAGGGCTCTGTGAAATGCTGTGTGTTCTGTTCATCTGTGTTATTCTGTGAGAAAAAGAATGTTTGAGAGCAGTTGGCGGAGGCTTTTCTCTCACAGAGCGCACAGAGT
>NZ_JH114198.1:0-896 GCF_000224595.1 Prevotella sp. C561
AAGATAACTCTCAGAGATATCCATGTTTTTGAAAGTAGTTGGACAATTTTAGTCTTAATCCTGTTTAATGGAAGATACTCTCAGAGATATCCATGTTTTTGAAAGTGTGGACAATTTTAGTCTTAATCCTTGTTTTAATGGAAGATACTCTCAGAGTCTGGGTTTTCAAATACATTACCGATAATACTAAATGGTCTTAATCCTTGTTTTAATGGAAGATACTCTCAGAGAAACAAGGAGACTTTATCTCTCGAAATGTCAATGTCGTCTTAATCCTTGTTTTAATGGAAGATACTCTCAGAGGTTTTACATAGAAGAGTGGGAAGTAAAATAATAAGGAGTCTTAATCCTTGTTTTAATGGAAGATACTCTCAGAGAACAATACCCAGAGTTTATGTTTCAGGATTTCAGGTCTTAATCCTTGTTTTAATGGAAGATACTCTCAGAGGATGGGCAGCAACAGAACTTAAGTACGTCCTTGTAATAGTCTTAATCCTTGTTTTAATGGAAGATACTCTCAGAGAAGGCAAAGAATAGAGAGATAGCTGTAAAAGCAATTGTCTTAATCCTTGTTTTAATGGAAGATACTCTCAGAGGGAATAGTCCCACAAAACAAACAAATAAAAGAATGTCTTAATCCTTGTTTTAATGGAAGATACTCTCAGAGTACACACACTACCTGTACTTTTTAAGTATGGAGCAGTCTTAATCCTTGTTTTAATGGAAGATACTCTCAGAGAAATTAATTTATAACTTCATAAACAACAAAGAAGTCTTAATCCTTGTTTTAATGGAAGATACTCTCAGAGATAAAAAAAAGTTCGGGTCGAAGATCCAAAAACGTCTTAATCCTTGTTTTAATGGAAGATACTCTCAGAGGTCCTAAAGAGGATAAC
>NZ_JH114199.1:0-885 GCF_000224595.1 Prevotella sp. C561
TTTTTGCCTCGTCGCCTGCAACGAAAGTCGTAAGGTTCTTATCGTTGTCGCCCTCTTTATTGCTTGGGTTCTGTGCCACATCCTCCTTAGCACAAGATGCAAAAGTCAAGGCAATGCCGAACACGACAGCCAAAGACTTTAGTTGCGATGCAAATGAATATTGTTTCATTGTTTTCTTCATCATTTATTCGTTTTACTTTGTTCTTTTAGTTAATAACTCTCTGTTAGTCTTCCCATGATGTTGGCGCTTCGTTCTCGAAGTCTTCCTCATTCCATTGACTTGCCTTAGCAGCAGCTGGACCAGTAGCATGGTTTGCCTTTCTGTGCTGACCAGGCATGGATGCATCCATCAGATTAGTGGTTTCGTTTACGTGAACTATTTCACACTTTGGTGCAGAATAGTTCTTCTTTTGTTTCTTTTTCTCCATTGTTTTATCAATTAAAATAGTTATTATTTCGTGCTTAATTTCTTTTTATTTCGTTTACGTAGGGACACAAAAAAGCGAACAAAGGAAACTCTGAAAAGTCCTTTGTTTACAGGGGTTGCACGGCACGCCTCGCGCGCGTATGCGTGAAGAAAAAAGTGGGGAGGTTAGGCCTGGCCTATATGAGAGAGAGAGAGAGAGAGAGAGTACAAAATTATTTGGAATTACCAAATAATTTGCGATATTTTTTCGTCTTTCTTCGTTAAAGAATTTAATACAGCACAAATAGAGCCTACACCTTTATTTCCTAATAAAGTGCAAACATTTGCCGAATTAATATTCTTTATGACTCTCATCGTTATTACGAGTTAATTTTATTTTAACTGGCCGCAAAGGTAGTGAGAATATATGAAACAAACAAGAAATTAGCTAAAAAATATAAAAACATTTATCTTTCCTT
>NZ_JH114200.1:0-867 GCF_000224595.1 Prevotella sp. C561
TCGCCCGATATGCCAAAATGAGTAGTAGTATTTGGTTCCTCCTGACTCTGATTAGCAGCGATTGAGACTTGATCCTTATTGCCATTCTGACCTGGGTAATAAACTTTATAGGTGCTGCTTTTAGTAAACTTACCAGGCACCTTAAACTCAAAGCTGGCTGTCTTTTCTGTTGGAGCATTGCTACTTTGCTGCCATGCGCCGTTATCATCTTTAACCCAAATCTTATCGCCAGACTCCCAATAGAAAGTGCCATTGCTTTCCATAGATGTACGGGTTGTTGGGTCGCCTGTTGAGAAGGTTGTTAAGTTTGCGTCGCTATCTTTTCCTTTTTGATTTTGCGCTATGTCTTCATTGGCACAAGAAGCAAGTGCCAAGCCTATACCGAACACAAGTGCCATGAACTTAAAGCACGATGCGAAAGAATATTTTTTCATTGTTTTCTACTTTTACTTTGTTCTTTTAGTTTATTACTCTCTGTTAGTATTCCATGCTGGCGTTTCTTCCTCGTATTCTGACATCCAACCTGGTGTTTGCTTAGCGTCTCCATGCGTTCCACCTAGTTGTGCAGGATTATGCTGACCATTAAAAGGAGAGCCTGCCATCAAATAAGTGCTTTCGTTTACCAAAACTATTTCACACTTTGGTGCAGAATAGTTCTTCTTTTGTTTCTTTTTCTCCATTGTTTTATCAATTAAAATAGTTATTATTTCGTGCTTAATTTCTTCTTATTTCGTTTACGTAGGGACACAAAAAAGCGAACAAAGGAAACTCCGAAAAGTCCTTTGTTTACAGGGGTTGCACGGCACGCCTCGCGCGCGTATGCGTGAAGAAAAAGTGGGGAGGTTAGGCCTGGCCTATATGAGAGAG
>NZ_JH114201.1:0-858 GCF_000224595.1 Prevotella sp. C561
CTTGGTTCTAACAGCCTGCTTCTCTTCTTTTGTCTTAGGCTCAGGGGCTGATTCCAAAGACTTGTTCAATTCCTCGGATATTTCATCGAGCAGAGCTGCAGTAAACTCGACACCTTCTGTCTTAGCGGCATTGTCCTGCGCTATGACATCATCAACCTGAAGCAAGAGTGTGCGTATTTGTTCCTGCAACTTGGCGCGGTTCTTTTCCACGGTTCTCTTCCAAACGAAGGTATACTTGTTGGCTTTCGATTCTATCTTTGTGCCGTCAATATATTCAACGTCAAGACTTATCAAACCTTTGGCTGCAAGTATTAATACAACCTGTGTGAAGATATTGTTGATTTCCTTTTTCACACGATTACGAAAACGATTGATGGTAATAAAATCAGGCTGCTCATATCCTGCCAGATAGATGAAATGAATGTCACGCTTGAGGAGCGACTCTATACGACGGCAGGAATAGATATTATTCATGTAGGCGTAAAGAATCACCTTGAGCATCATTTGTGGATGATAAGGCTTGCGACCACTGGGCTTATAAAGCTTGTAGACATTATCCAACATAAGATTATCCACCAAGGCATCTAAAAGACGAACAGGGTCATCTTCTGCGATATCCTTATCGATTCTTTGAGGAAAAAGAATCATTTTCTTGTGTATGTAAGAACGAAAGTGTACCTTTGTCATAATGAGATTTTTTGAATGCCTAAAGGTACAAAAACTTTAGGAAATAGCAAAGCCCTGGCTTGAGAAAGTCGGGGCTTTGTGCATAAAAAAAGAGGATGTGGACATTTTGACACACCCTCAGTAATCACCGAGATACCCATGTGAGGTGGATGTAGGCTGCTTTTGCCTCCT
>NZ_JH114202.1:0-793 GCF_000224595.1 Prevotella sp. C561
TAACCAGTTGGCCCCTCCCCCGACCCCTCCCCGAAGGGAAGGGGAGTGATCACCGAGATACCCCTATAGACAGGATGTAGGCTGCTTTTTACCTTCTTATTGGTATCTTCATTAGCAGTAATGTTCTGTGAATTCTGTATGCCGGAGGCCTTCTGTGAGATCGAAACTGTGCGCTAAAAGGTTCTGTTAGCTCTGTGAGTTCTGTGAGAGAAAAAACTCCCCAGCAAGCCTCATAGGCCTAATCTCATCGAGAGGGTGCGTTCTATTTCTCACAGAGAACACAGAAGAACAGAACACACAGCATTCCACAGAGACATTAAGTCAACCGATTTCACAGAACCTTACAGCCACCTTTAGCTGAAACGCTCTGTGAACTCTGTCTGCCGAAGGCGTTCTGTGAGCTCGAAACTGTGCGCCAAAAGGCTCTGTTAAATCTGTGAGTTCTGTGAGAGAAAGACCTCACCACGCCTCATGCAAGCAACCCAATAGGGGTAACCTCACATACTACGCCCCTCCCTGCGGGGGAGGGGAAGGGGGAGGGGCCACTATCTTGTGGGCTCGAAACTGTGCGCCAAAAATCTCCGTGAACTCTGTGTGCTCTGTGAGAGAAAAAACTCCCCAGCGAGTTGTTTGTGTGTTATCTCATACGAGTGGGTGCGTTCTATTTCTCACAGAGAACACAGAAGAACAGAACACACAGCATTCCACAGAGACATTAAGTCAACCGATTTCACAGAACCTTACAGCCAACGTTAGCTAATCATCAACACCTACCACTCATCACCCAACACCC
>NZ_JH114203.1:0-703 GCF_000224595.1 Prevotella sp. C561
TGTGGAATGCTGTGTGTTCTGTTCTTCTGTGTTTTTCTGTGAGAAAAAGAATAATTGCGAGACTCGCTGGAGAGGTTTTTCTCTCACAGAGCGCACAGAGTTCACGGAGCGTTTGGCGCACAGTTTGAGCCCACAGAACGCCTTCGGCATACAGAGTTCACAGAACGTTACTGCTAAAGGTGGGTGTTGGGTGATGAGTGGTAGGTGTTGCTGATTAGCTAAAACGGGTGTTGGGTGTTGGGTGTTAGGTGTTGATGATTAGCTAAAGTTGGCTGTAAGGTTCTGTGAAATCGGTTGACTTAATGTCTCTGTGGAATGCTGTGTGTTCTGTTCATCTGTGTTTTTCTGTGAGAAAAAGTACACACCCACTCGATGAGATGACACAAAAAACAACTCGTTGGGGAGTTATTCTCTCACAGAACTCACAGACTTAACAGAACATTTTGGCGCACGTTTCGAACCCACAGAAGGCCTCCGGCATACAGAATTCACAGAACGTTATAGCTAAAGGTAGGTGTTGGGTGATGAGTGTTAGGTGTTGATGATTAGCTAACGTTGGCTGTAAGGTTCTGTGAAATCGGTTGACTTAATGTCTCTGTAGAATGCTGTGTGTTCTGTTCTTCTGTGTTTTTCTGTGAGAAAAAGAATAATTGCGAGACTCGCTGGAGAGGTTTTTCTCTCACAGAGCGCACAGAGTTCACGG
>NZ_JH114204.1:0-696 GCF_000224595.1 Prevotella sp. C561
CCATTTTCTAAAGAAACTTTGTCATGTCATAGTTATGTTCCCATACGGCATAAAGCAGATAGGACATGCCATGTTTACCCATAGAATTTACGTTCCATCCTTTGTGCATCATATCAAGGATTTTGTCCTTGTCGCAATCATGAATGGCTTGGATAATGGGATATTCTTTCTCACTAAAAAAACGCTTGTAAGGTACTTCACTGTTAAACATACTGCATGAAGTTAAAATGAGTGATGATAATAATGCTATAATATATTTCATTGCCTTATCATTCATTCTCTTCCCGTATTATCCATGGCTGGTTTATATGGGAACTCTACACCTATACTTTTTAGTCGCGCAACAAGCTTTTTAAAGTCTGGAGCATCATAATCTCCATTTCCATAGTTTATAAAATCTTGTACCCAATACGCAACATTCTCCTTACCTCCAGTATTTCTTCCAATACCTCCCGTTTTCATCGGGTCAGCACCTTTGTCCCATAGCCATAGTACGAAAGCCCATTGGGCGGTTATCGCCTGATCTATTATTACAGTTTCTTTCGAACTGTTAAATTGGTTAATATCTGCGCCATGTTCTAATAAGTATTCTATTTTTTGTTTATGTAATGATTAAAAAATAACTTGGTACATTTTCAGGCCAAAGACATCGGCATTGAACAATGTATTCAATTCGATATTAGCAGTTCTCATATA
>NZ_JH114205.1:0-692 GCF_000224595.1 Prevotella sp. C561
TGGTACAAAGACGGACTATCCATAAATAGAATGACATATTAAAAGATGATATAATGGCACATGGGAATAAAACTGGTATGGACTATACTATACAACTATCTACAAAGAACTACGAATTACGCAAATTGCACTAAGACAGAGGGGACAGAATGGACTATGCTTTTAATGTTCTCAGACAGAAAGACATAATGACATAGAGTGACTGAAAGCTCTGAACGATTGGAGATTTTAATATTCTCAGACAGAAGGACATAATGACAAGAAGAGACTGAAAACTCTGAACAATTGGAGATTTTAATGTTCTCAGACAGAATGACATAATGACAGGAAGAGACTTAAAAGCTCAGAACAATTGGAGATTTTAATGTTCTCAGACAGAATGACATAATGACAGGGAGAGACAGAGGGCACAGAACAATTGGAGATTTTAATGTTCTCAGACAGAATGACATAATGACAGGGAGAGACTGAAAGCTCTTACATAGACAGATGATACAAACACAAAGAGTGGATGAGGGGTAGAATAAATATGGCTTTGAATGTGTATAAGATATTAAACCTTTGTTATTTAATGTTGTATCAATTGCTTTTATGAAATTATATGATTACTTTTGACAACGAAAATGACAACAGATTGCAAATCTTCCTCTTCTTCCAAAGAGCAAGACTGTTTACAGCCACACGCAGAGGAG
>NZ_JH114206.1:0-681 GCF_000224595.1 Prevotella sp. C561
TTGAGATTGGCTATGAGAAATGCGATGTCACATCCATCAGCATGGACAGCTTAATAGAAGGAAAGTCATACAGACTTGTCGTACAGCGTAGTCCTTTGAAAGACAAGGATGGCAAGCAACGGACGGATATGTTCGGAGTAATATACACATACCGCTGTATCCTCACCAATGACTGGGTGTCTACCGAGAAGGACATCATTACATTCTATAATGAGCGTGGGGCAAGTGAAAAGAACTTCGACATACAGAACAATGACTTCGGATGGTCACATCTGCCATTTTCCTTTATGGCTGAGAACATGGTTTTCATGATGGTTACCGCTATGCTGAAGAACTTCTATCTCTATCTCGTCCGTCATATCAGCGAAAAGGTCAAGCCATTGAAAAAGACAAGTAGACTGAAAGCCTTTATCCTGCATTTTGTCAGCGTTCCAGCAAAATGGGTGCGAACGGGAAGGCAGAACGTTCTAAACCTGTATACAAATAAAACCTACTACGCTGAAGTATTCCTTGAATAAACAGTATTTCTTTGTGGTGTTTTCATACTTCCCCATTGGTTTGGGTGGGGGGATTTCATGCCTATGCAAGAACCAAGAACCCTGGAAAATTCCCAAATCAATGGATTAATCCCAAAATATCACTTCAATATATAAAAGTACCTCACAAGGAATAATGCTGCGG
>NZ_JH114207.1:0-659 GCF_000224595.1 Prevotella sp. C561
ATACTGTTTCAAGAATAAGAGAAAGGAAGTCTGGCATGAATAGCCGAAGTGATTTCTTCCAACTCAGTCCTATAGCTCAGTTGGTTAGAGCGCCACACTGATAATGTGGAGGTCGGCAGTTCAAGTCTGCCTGGGACTACACATTGGTTAAGTCAAATGTGTAACAGGCTGAATATCCTTTAATCCTTTTCTCTATCCCTTGGGGGATTAGCTCAGTTGGCTAGAGCACCTGCTTTGCAAGCAGGGGGTCAACGGTTCGAATCCGTTATTCTCCACCACGCTGTCTTCTGTTTCTGAGGCATCGCCTCAGAACACAAAGAGTAACAGCACAAGATCTTTGACATATTGACACAAGCAAGACTGTAAGTAGAATTAATATTCCTTATATATAGGAAGAGTTAGTATTCTCATTCATGAAGATTTATCTTCATAATGTTTAGAATCACACAACAGCTGAAAGTATGAGCTACATTCTTTGTAAGTTATTACAAAGAAGGCGAAGAAAGTAAGAAAGGGCGCATGGCGGATGCCTTGGCTCACGGAGGCGATGAAGGACGTGATAAGCTGCGATAAGCCTTGGGTAGGTGCAAATAACCTTTGATCCAAGGATTTCCGAATGGGACAACCCAGCAGGTTGAAGACCTGTTATCACTACGATA
>NZ_JH114208.1:0-655 GCF_000224595.1 Prevotella sp. C561
AGTGATAACAGGTCTTCAACCTGTTGGGTTGTCCCATTCGGAAATCCTTGGATCAAAGGTTATTTGCACCTACCCAAGGCTTATCGCAGCTTATCACGTCCTTCATCGCCTCCGTGAGCCAAGGCATCCGCCATGCGCCCTTTCTTACTTTCTTCGCCTTCTCTGTAATAACTTACAAAGAATGTAGCTCATACTTTCAGCTGTTGTGTGATTCTAAACATTATGAAGATTAATCTTCATGAATGAGAATACTAATTCTTCCTATATATAAGGAATATTAGTTCTACTTACAGTCTTGCTTGTGTCAATATGTCAAAGATCTTGTGCTGTTACTCTTTGAATTCTGAGACAATACCTCAGAAACAAAAGACAGCGTGGTGGAGAATAACGGATTCGAACCGTTGACCCCCTGCTTGCAAAGCAGGTGCTCTAGCCAACTGAGCTAATCCCCCAAATGATAGAGAAAAGGATTAAAGGATATTCAGCCTGTTACACATTAGACTATATCTATGTGTAGTCCCAGGCAGACTTGAACTGCCGACCTCCACATTATCAGTGTGGCGCTCTAACCAACTGAGCTATAGGACTGAGTTGGAAGAAATCACTTCGGCTATTCATGCCAGACTTCCTTTCTCTTATTCTTGAAACAGTATCA
>NZ_JH114209.1:0-653 GCF_000224595.1 Prevotella sp. C561
AGTAGACGAGTTGACAAGATAACGAGTAAACAAGTTATTAGTTCTATGGACAATGTTTAACAACGGAGCTACTGATAAGAAGACAGAAAGACGACAAGAATAAAGGCAAATAATTAGTCAACTTGTCAACTGTGAACTAGTCAACCGAGAGAAATATTAGGTGGTTATTGCGGCGGGGTCCCACCTCTTCCCATTCCGAACAGAGAAGTTAAGCCCGTTTGCGCCGATGGTACTGCAATGCAATGCGGGAGAGTAGGTGGCTGCCTTCTTTTATGAGAGAGGGTGTGTCAAAATTGATACATCCTCTTTTCTATTCTTCCTTTACCTTGTCTACCACATAATTCGTTATTTACTGCAGCTATGCTGCTAATTTCATATAAAATGATTTATTGGGCTTTAAATAACCTATATAAACTTGTATAAAGCATCTGAAGGTGACTAAAAGTACCTCCATAACGGCTTTTAGTTCCTTGAGATTGGTTTTTCTACACATTTTCCCTATGTTAAAGGCTATAGCAAAGAAGGCAAAGTCCATATTGACCTTGTCTTTTCCAAAATGCCTAAACCTCTTGTAGGCTTTATTATATTTTGTTTGTCCAAAAATAGCTTCAGATTCTATGCACCTTCGTCCTCGATGCTTGATACCTTCTTTC
>NZ_JH114210.1:0-597 GCF_000224595.1 Prevotella sp. C561
TGCTTCAATGTGTTGTACTTTAGGAACTGGGCAAGCCACGTTGACGATTCTTAGTCAAAGTTTCCGAAGTATTTCGGGAGCATTGGTAGCGACTGAGGAAGATAAAATTGGTTTAAATAATATCCCAAGTTTTGGAGTTTGCAAATGTAGTTCTCCGAATCCTCCTTGCATTCCCCAGCCACAAGGATGGCAACAAACAACACAGAAAGACAGTATCAATGAACTGCTAATAAAATTATAAAAATGATAAGACGAATAATTACATTACTTACATTGCTTGTGGTAATAAGTAGCTGTAAGGCACAAGGTAATAATAATATCAAACAGAACAAAACTTTGGAAAGAACAACAGAGAGATTTGATACATCTACCTATTATATGGAAAGGCAAGGACATGAATATCAATTTGAGCATTACTTGCGAGGTAAAGTGCGGCAGTTTGGAGGTGATAATGGCTCTAATTATATAGAATATGCCAGAAAAGACAACAGCCTATTTGGAACGTGTAAGGAGTATTACAATAAAACGGGAACTCTAAAGTTAGTGGGAAAATATTATTATAATGATTTTGATTGTGGTATTTGGAAAGAGTATGAT
>NZ_JH114211.1:0-582 GCF_000224595.1 Prevotella sp. C561
CAAGTCTTACAGTTTCAACACGGCAGAGAAGCTGAACACCTTACTATTACGGATGATACGGAGAATGGGGCTTATAAAGGAGGGCAGTCATGTTGACCTGGACTTTGACCACCAGTTCGTTCCAGCCACCAAGTTCGATGCAAAGTATTCTTACAAGCAGGACTTTGGTTATTTCCCTGGTTGGGCTTCCATTGGAGGAATCATAGTCGGAGGTGAGAATCGTGACGGAAACACCAATGTGAGATTCCATCAGGAAGACACGCTCCGTCGCATTATGGACCGTGTAACCTCAGAACTTGGTGTGGTAATAGAGCGTTTCCGTGCTGACTGCGGGTCGTTCTCAAAGGAAATCATACAAACCGTAGAGCAGCGCTGCAACACGTTCTACATTCGTGCTGCCAACTGCGGCAGTCGCTACGAGAATTTCCAACAGTTGAAGGAATGGAAAAACGTTGAGATTGGCTATGAGAAATGCGATGTCACATCCATCAGCATGGACAGCTTAATAGAAGGAAAGTCATACAGACTTGTCGTACAGCGTAGTCCTTTGAAAGACAAGGATGGCAAGCAACGGACGGATAT
>NZ_JH114212.1:0-565 GCF_000224595.1 Prevotella sp. C561
GCCATTGCTGTTTCAATATTGAAAGGTATGGCACCGTCTGTAAAAGTACATGGACGTTGGATAGCTCAAGCGGGAATCTCAATGATACAGTTGCCTGCTGTTGTCATACACATTTTTCCTGTCACGTCTCCTTTTGCTGATGCCGAGATGTGGATGGGAAGCTCTACGGTACTTGCAGACGGAGGTCCTTGTTCAACGCAGTTCCATCCAGCCCTTTCATGTAGCACCTTTGGTTTTGCACCGCCTCCGAGACTTCATCCGGGAAAGTTCAAGAAGCCAAGTGTCTCACGCTTCCTGCCCACGCAGCTACTTTCCATTATAACCTCAGGTGGTAATCCGGTCCTTGTAGGTGGTCCACCAACGATAGACCTTTTTCAATTGGCAATGAAAATGGGACTTAAGTGTCTGACCAAAACCAAGGCCTATCAGAAACTCTCAGAAGCATTTGAGAAGACTCCTCTGGGGAAGATAAATAAAAAATGAACTGCTGCCTTTTCGGTGAGCCAGTAGACGCCGCCACGGGGCGTGTATACCATACTAATACTGACTTTGAATTGTCTGGTCC
>NZ_JH114213.1:0-522 GCF_000224595.1 Prevotella sp. C561
ACCGTTGCAGGTGATACGGCAGCGTATAATGCACTCGTTATTCTCATTTGTCTTGCTTCTGTCTATATAGAATAGAATTGAAAATGTACTTTTCATTTTTCCATGTATGTTTTATCGTTTGTATTCCTTATAATTTCTAGTTAGTCAGACGATATTGTGCAATGAGAGGAATAATCTTCTCCACATCCCGAAAGACACGCTCTGGAGAAGTCTCTGCATACACTTGTGTGGTCTTTATTTGGCTGTGTCCGAGCATTTTCGATACGCTTTCGATAGACACGCCTTCAGAGAGTGTCATCTGCGAAGCAAAGGTGTGGCGAGCCATGTGAAAGGTCAGTGTCTTTGTGATACCACAAAGCCGTGCTATCTTCTTGAGATGGATATTTACAGTGTCGCAGCCTGGTATGGGCAGCAGATACCCTTTGGGCGGTTCGTGACGGAACGCCCTAGTGTGAATACCTCGGTAGCGCTCAATGATGGCAGATGCTTCGGGCAGTAGCGGTATGTGGCATATATTGCCTG
>NZ_JH114214.1:0-509 GCF_000224595.1 Prevotella sp. C561
AGCTTGCTGAAGAGAACATTGTCTACAAGAGCGAGACCTCCGGCAAGTCTTACAGTTTCAACACGGCAGAGAAGCTGAACACCTTACTATTACGGATGATACGGAGAATGGGGCTTATAAAGGAGGGCAGTCATGTTGACCTGGACTTTGACCACCAGTTCGTTCCAGCCACCAAGTTCGATGCAAAGTATTCTTACAAGCAGGACTTTGGTTATTTCCCTGGTTGGGCTTCCATTGGAGGAATCATAGTCGGAGGTGAGAATCGTGACGGAAACACCAATGTGAGATTCCATCAGGAAGACACGCTCCGTCGCATTATGGACCGTGTAACCTCAGAACTTGGTGTGGTAATAGAGCGTTTCCGTGCTGACTGCGGGTCGTTCTCAAAGGAAATCATACAAACCGTAGAGCAGCGCTGCAACACGTTCTACATTCGTGCTGCCAACTGCGGCAGTCGCTACGAGAATTTCCAACAGTTGAAGGAATGGAAAAACGTTGAGATTGGCTAT